>CAIMNN010000057.1 GCA_903842845.1 uncultured Acidobacteriaceae bacterium
GATCCCAACAGCGAGCGCATCGCCCACATCTTCAAGCAGTACCAGGAAGAGCTGCGCAAAAACAACGCCATGGACTTTGACGACCTGCTGCTCGAAGCCGTCCGTCTCCTCAAAGTCTCCGCGGAGGTCCGCGACCGTTACCAGCGCCGCTATCGCTATCTCCTCGTCGACGAATATCAAGACACCAACCGCCCCCAGTACGAGCTGATGAAGCTCCTCGCCGGCGATCGCAAAAACGTCTGCGCCGTCGGCGACGAAGACCAGAGCATCTACTCCTGGCGCGGCGCCGACATTCGCAACATTCTTGAGTTTGAAAAGGACTTCCCCAACGCCCGCATCATTCGCCTCGAGCAGAACTACCGCTCCACGCAGGTCATTCTTGAAGCCGCAGGCGCAGTCGTCTCCAACAACCTCCGCCGCAAAGGCAAAAAGCTCTGGACCGATCGTCAGGGCGGTTCCCTCATCGGATACTACGAAGCCCCCGACGGCGAAAACGAAGCCCTCTTCATCGCCGACAAAATTCAGACCTTCCTCCGCGAATCGCAGAAGGCGCAGAACGAAGGCGCGGAGGGCGGCGGTCACTGCGCCGTGCTCTACCGCACCAACTCCCAGTCTCGTTTGGTGGAAGAGGCCCTCCGCCGCTACAACATCAGTTACACCATGGTCGGCGGCTTCAGCTTTTACGAGCGTGCCGAGATTCGCGACCTCATGGCCTATCTTCGCCTCGTCCGCAATCCGCACGACTCCATGGCCCTGCAACGCGCCATCAACACCCCCACGCGCGGCATCGGCAAAACCTCCCTTGAAACGCTGGAGCGCCTCGCGCTTGAAACCGGCACCTCCACCTGGGATGCCATCGCCGGAGCCGTCTCCAACCGCCTGCTCCCCACCCGCGCCCTCATGGCCATTGATTCCTTCCGCCAGTTAATCCTCGACGCGCAGGCCATGATGGACCCCGACTTTGCCGGCAAGCTCTCCGCGGACATCGCCGAAGCAGACGAGGGCGACACCGGCTTCGGATTCGGTGCAGCAGCCGACGCACCCACCCAGGACTCCGACACCTCATTCGGTTTTGGCGAAAGCACCGACAGCACGCAGATGACGCTGCTCGACCCTTCGCACTTCTCTCCCTTTGCCGAGGAGCCCAAGCGCCCTTTCCTCAAAATGCCAAAGCAGACCACCGCATCCCAAGCACGAACAGGGGTGCCCCCGGTCTCGCATTTGAGACCGGGGAAACCCGATCAGCCAACCGAGCAAACTCCGGATGAACAGGAGCCAGCCCCCTTCCGCACCGCAGGCGGCGCAGCCACTCTCCCCGAACTCATCCGTTTCCTCATCGACCGTTCCGGTTACATCAAGGCTCTTGAAACCGAGGGCTCCCCCGAGTCCTTCAGCCGCATTGAAAATCTCAAGGAACTCGCCAACGCCGCGCACGATGCCGAAGTGCGCGAGGAGACGCTAGCCGACTTTCTCGATCACGCCGCCCTCGCCTCAGACACAGACAAGTTCGACCCCAACTCCCGCGTCACCCTCATGACGCTCCACGCCGCCAAGGGCCTTGAGTTCCCCCTCGTCTTTCTCGCCGGTCTTGAAGAGGGCCTCTTCCCTCACTCCCGCACCCTCAACAACCCTGAGGAGCTGGAAGAAGAGCGTCGCCTCTGCTACGTCGGCATGACGCGCGCCATGAATACCCTGGTCCTCACCCGCGCTCACTACCGCCGCCGTTACGGCAACGACTCGCCCGAGGCCAGCATCCCTTCCCGCTTTTTAGAAGAAGTCCCGCCGCAGCTCATAGAAGCCATGGGCGGCCAAAGCCAGGGATGGGCCACTCCCACCTACGGCGCAACCACCGCGCGCCCCTACGGCTCCTTCCGCAAGCCAGCGCACACCGCCGAGTTTGGCGACCGCCACTACGACTACGAAAACGAAAGTCAGGATACCCCACGCACCATCAACACCTACGCGCCCAGCAGCGCGGCCAGCAAGAAGAGGGAAAGTGTGGAGTCACCAGAGCGAGCACTCGATAACATCGCCAAGTTCTTCGGCGGCAAGCCGGGATCATTTGTCCGCCCGGCCATTGACTTGCCCGAGCCCCGCGGCGCAGCAGGCCTGAAGAAGGGTCAGCGTGTCCGCCACGCCAAGTACGGCGAGGGCCAGGTCCTCCTCCGCGAAGGCAGCGGAGAAGAGGCCAAGCTCACCGTCATGTTCCAGCGCGCCGGCCTCAAAAAACTCATGGAGAAATTCGCCAACCTCGAACGAATCTAACTTCCTTTCCCAAAACTTGGCTCTTGAACTGAACCTGTCATCGTGAGCATAAAGATGATCTGTCATCCCGAGCAGCTTGACTCGCCCCGGCGAGTTGGGTCCTAAAAATGACACTTTCGGTCGCATTGATTTTATTGGTGTTAGC
>CAIMNN010000058.1 GCA_903842845.1 uncultured Acidobacteriaceae bacterium
ATGGGCCCGTATCTCAGGAGACTATAACCGTCTCCACGTGGATCCTGAATACGCCGGTAAGACATCTTTCAAAGGCACTATCGCGCATGGTCCGATGTCACTGGCCTTTCTCAATGAACTGATGATGAAGTGTTTCGATGAGGGATGGGCTGTGGGAGGCAAGTTGTTCGGTGTGCGATTTGTGTCTCCGGTCAAGGATGGGGATCGGATCCGCATTGGCGGCATTGTTACCGGCATCAGTGAAGAAAAGGGCAGACGGCTGGCGCAGTGCGATTTATTTATTGAAAAAGAGGATGGAACCAAGGCGGTTGTGACCGGCGCTGAGGTGAGGGTCACGTCGGTTGGCACCGGCCAACAGCATGTGGAGCGCTCTGACAACCATGGCGAGTTCTCATTTCAAGAACTGTTTGTGGGCGACTACAAGGTTGAAGTGCGGTCGACGGGCTTTGCAACCTGGGTGGAGTCGCACATCCATCTCGATGTCGGCAACCAGTCTCAGATAGTTGTGCAGCTTGTTCCTGCGACAACCCAACAGACCATTGAAGTTACAGCCGAAGCGGCTGGCCTGCAGACCAATGAGATTGCGCAGGGCGCTGTGGTGAGCGAGAACGAGATTGCGAGTCTACCGTTGAATGGGCGCAACTTCTCGCAGCTCGGCATTTTGCAGCCTGGTGTACGTCCTACCTCTGCGGGTTTGACAGTGCAGAACACCTTCCGTCGAGTAGGACAAAACTATGAGGTGAACGGCCAGCGTCCGGAATCCAACAGCTTTCTGGTGGACGGCATGCGAGACGTCAACCGCATGGACGGCGGGTTCGCCTATCGGCCACCAGCGGACTCGATGGCTGAGTTCCGCATATTGACCACGACCGCACCGGCTGAGTTCGGCGGAACCAACGGCGGAATTACGACAATCGTGACGCGCTCGGGGACGGACCAGTTCCACGGAACGCTGTATGAGTTCTTCCGCAACGATGCACTCAATGCGAACAACTATTTTGCGCCACGCAAAGAAGATCTGAAGCAGAACCAGTACGGAGTCACCCTCGGCGGTCCGATAGTTCACAACCATGTTTACTTTTTCAGTTATTTTGAAGGACTCCGCGATAATCAGGACGTGACGCATGGTGTGGTGGTGCCGACTGTGGCGGAACGCAACGGCGACTTCTCGGCTGATGCGCCCATTCTTCTCAATTCCACACATGCGCCACTCGGCAACAATTTGTCGGGTGAGATCAACTCCATCACTGCCAAGTACCTCACATTCTTTCCTGTTCCCAACACAACGGAGAATCCTCACTTGGCCCAAACAACCAACCTGAGCCAGTACGACAGCGACCAAGGCGGCGCAAAGCTGGACTGGCTGCTGAGGAGTGCCGATGTATTGAGCGCGCGCTACAGCTACTCGGCGACGGACCTGCGCAGCCCGTACTCGGAACTTGGCGCAGATGTTCCGGGATTCCCGGTTGGCTACTTCGCCTACACACACCTGGGTGGACTGACCGAAACACACACTTTTACAACGCATACGGTGCTGACTGCGAATGTCAGCTTCTTCCGCAACCACGTGATTCTGGATAGGCGATTCTCCGGTTACTCGCCGCAGGCTTTCGGCTTTGGGTACGCGTCGACTTGGGCTGCGGCGACGGGCGCGCCGCTGATAATGACCCAGGGCTACTCCAATGTGGGCGACCCCATCATCAACCCGCGCGACAGCACGCAGAACGACTACGCATTCAGCGTCAACCTTGCCCACACGCAGGGCAAACACGTCACCAGCTTCGGTGGTCAATTTCGGCGGACGCAACTCAACGGTTACCAATCGAACTTTGCATCGGGAACTTTTTCGTTTACCGTTCAGGGCTACACAAACAATTCGCTGGCAAACTTCCTGCTGGGCAAGCCGGATATATTTACGCAGGCGGGTGGGGACTTCACGCGTTCGCTGCGGGGATGGGAGTTGGGTGCGTACGCGCAGGATGAGTACCGCATCAGCCCGAGGCTTACGCTGAACTACGGGGTGCGCTACGAGATAACGACGCCGTTTCGCGACATCCACAATCGCATGATGGAGTTTGCGCCGGGTCAGCAATCCACCGTTTACCCCAGCGCTCCGAAGGGCCTGCTGTTTCCCGGGGACAAAGGCGTGTCCGACACCATAGCACCCGTCTTCAAGGGTGACTTTGCGCCGCGCGTCGGGTTTGCATGGGACCCGTTCGGCAAGAGTCGCACGGTGATCCGGTCGGCTTACGGTATCTTCTACGATGGCTTGCTGAATGGCGTTGGCATGCCGTTCCGTTCAACCAGCGCGGCATTGCCGCAGACTGTGGTTCGCACACTCACCGGGTACACGAAGATCAACTACGCAAACCCGCTCGGTGCGGTAAGCAATCCCTTCAAGGAGGGCACCATCGCTCTGCCCGCTTCCACCTTCACCATCGATTCCAAGTTACTGCCGCCGTACACGCAGGACTGGAATTTTACGATCGACCAGACTCTGGGCAAGCAGATGCTGTCGGTTGGATACATCGGCGCGAAAGGAACACGCTTGCCGCGGTTGGTTGAGGCGAATCCTGCGGTGTACGAACCGGGCGCGACGTTTGCCAACTCAGGCCGCCGCCGCATCTACTCCGGCTGCACGTTGACGGCGGGCACTTGCACGCTTGGCACTGCGGGATTGGTTGAGGGGAATGCGAACTCGACGTTCCACTCGGCGCAGGTTTCACTGAC
>CAIMNN010000059.1 GCA_903842845.1 uncultured Acidobacteriaceae bacterium
ACCCCAAGTACGGCAACCTCGTCCCGCGCGACATCGCAACCCGCGCCATCCACGAGGTCGTCTACAAATACCAGCTCGGCATCGACGGCCAGCCGATGGTCTACCTCGACCTCACCCACATCGACCGCGCCACGCTCGACCGCAAGCTCGGCGGCATTCTCGACATCTACGAAAAATTTGTCGGCGTTGACCCGCACGAAGAACCCATGAAGATATTCCCCGGCATGCACTACACCATGGGCGGCCTATGGGTTGACTTCAACCAGATGACCAACATCCCCGGCCTCTTCGCCGCAGGCGAGTGCGAGTACCAGTACCACGGCGCAAACCGCCTCGGCGCAAACTCGCTCCTCAGTTGCATCTTCGGCGGCTTCCTCGCCGGACCCAAGGCTTTGGAATACGCCAAGAACGCCCCAGCGCAGGATGGCGACGGCGGCCACGCTTCCGAGATCGCCCGTCAAGCCGAGTGGAACCAGAAGCTCATTACCAATCAGGGCGGCGAAAACCCCTTCAAGCTCTGGCGTGAGATGGGCGACACCATGACCGAGCACGCCACCGTCACCCGCCACAACAAGGGCCTCGAGATCGCCGACGCCAAGCTCGTCGAACTCCTCGAGCGCTACAAGAAGGTCAACCTCAGCGACAAGAGCCAATGGGCCAACACCAGCTTCGCCTTCGGCCGCCAGCTCTACAACATGCTTGAGCTCGCTCGCGTCATCGTCAAGGGCGCACACATGCGCGACGAATCACGCGGCGCGCACTACAAGCCCGACTTCCCTGAGCGCAACGACGAAAAATTCCTCAAGACAACCATGGCCACCTTCGCTGGAACCGGCAAGGCGCCCAAGCTCACCTTTGAGGAAGTCGACATCCAGTACATCAAGCCGCGGCCGCGCCGTTACGACGCCGCAAAGTAGTTTGGGAAGGTACGGGCTTTAGCCCGTACGTTTTGAACTCAATTCGTTTTCGGGGCTTTAGCCCCTGAGGAAAAACAATGGCAGAGAAAACCATTCATCTGGAGATCAAGCGTCAGGCCAATCCCGACGCTCCCGTGGTCTGGGAACACTTCGAAATCCCCTACCGTCCCGGCTTGAACGTCATCAGCATCATGATGCTCATCGCCGAAGACCCCCGCACCTGCGACGGCCGCGGCACCACGCCCATCACCTACGACTCCAACTGCCTCGAAGAAGTCTGCGGCTCCTGCGCCATGGTCATCAACGGCAAAGCGCGCATGGCCTGCTCTACTCTCATTGACAATCTCGAACAGCCCATCCGCATCGAGCCGCTCACCAAGTTCCCCGTCGTACGCGACCTCGCAGTCGACCGCTCGGTGCTCTTCGAAAATCTCAAGAAGGTCCAGGCCTGGGTTCCCGTCGATGGCACCTACGACCTCGGCTCCGGCCCGCGCATCCTACCTCAACAGCAGGAGGCCGCCTACCCGCTCTCCGAGTGCATCAGTTGCTGCTGCTGCATGGAGGTCTGCCCGCAATTCAACGACGCCACAGGCTTCGTCGGCGCAGCCACCATCGCGCAGGTCAAACTCTTCAACAGCCACCCCACCGGCAAGGTCCTCAAAGAGGAGCGCCTCCGCGCACTCGCCGGCGACGGCGGCATTCAGGAGTGCGGCTTCGCACAAAACTGCGTCGAAGTCTGCCCCAAGAGCCTCCCTCTCACCAACTCCATCTCCGACATCAGCCGCGACGTGGTCGTCCAGCAACTCAAAGACCTCATCCGCAGCTGACACTTGATTCGCTGCAAACTAAAAGGCCTCCCACCCGGGAGGCCTTTTGACTGATCTCTGACAACTGATCTCTGCTCTCTGCTACGCCGCCTGCGGATTCAGCGACTTCGCAACCATCTCCGGATTCGCTTCGATCACCTTGAGGTAAGCACGCGCCGGCGCATCCGGCATCTTCCGCCGCTGCTCCCAATCCCGCAACGTCCCCACTGGTATTTTGTACCGCTCCGCAAACTCTTCCTGAGTAACACCCAGCCGCCTACGCAATACATAAGTATTCACAACACGATGCAGGCCGATTTTCTCAAGTTCTTCGTCCGTACCTTCGGGTATCGGCTGCGCATCAGGGTCAGACAATGCCGCAGCCATAACTTCCTCGTCAGTCATGGCGTTGACGCGATTCCAATCAGTGTCCGTCGCCCTGTACGGCGTGCCAGGTTCATGTTCGATTATGATCATATTCTTTGCGCTCATTAGGAGTCGCCTTTCTGACGGAAATGATTCGAATCAAATCATTGTCGCGCTCTGTCCAGACCGTGAAAAGAACGGCGTGTTTGCCTATTCCAATTGAGACCCATCTCGGTTCATCGTAATCAAAATGTCCATCAAATCTCAAAACAGAGCAAGCATCTTCAATCGCAGGAATTCCATCCTCCAATGAGTAGCCATGCTTTTGTCGATTGATCTCGTCTTTCAGCGGATCCCACGTTTACCGCATAAAAGAGGATACGGCTAAGCCGTACCCTCGTCAACTGCTTTGTTGCTAAATGCCTTTAAATCAACAGCAGTATTATCTTACATACCAAGCACGCCCGGGTCGCAACCCAGGAAAACAACCGCTGCCGCAATCACCAACAGCACGGCAAGCACCACCGGATGCACCTTGATATTCTCCGCGCCCTCCGCCGGCTCAACCACATACGCAAACTTCAAAACCCGCAGGTAGTAGTAGAGCGAAACCGCACTCATCGCAATCGCCAGCGCCACCAGCACAAACGGAATCAGCCCCGCCGACTCGCTCAACACCGCGGCAAACAAATTAAACTTGGCCCAGAAGCCGACCAGCGGCGGAATGCCTGCCAGCGAAAGCAGCAGCACCAGCAGCACGCCCGCCAGCAGCGGATTCCGCTTGTGCAGTCCGCTGAACGCCTCCAGCTTGTCGCTTCCCGTCTCCTGCTCCACAACGCCGATCACACCAAACGCGCCGATCGTCGTCAGTCCATACGTGACCACATAAAAGATGACCGCGAATGTCGACTTCGACAGTCCATGCCACTGCGTCAGCGCCACATCAAACGCGCTCCCCGAACCCGCGTAATGCTGATACGTCGCAACGCCCAGCAAAATGTAACCCGCATGCGCTATCGCCGAGTACGCCATCAAGCGGCGAACGCTCGTCTGCGCCAGCGCGGCAAGATTTCCCACCAGCATCGAAGCGGCAGCAAGCAGCAGCAAAATGTAAAGCAACGGCTGCCATGTGTGGAAAACGCTCGAGAGATAAAGCTCAACCGCCGCATGGTGCCCTTCTATCGCGCTCGGCACAAACCACGCGATGCTGATGTTGAGCAGCAGCGCAAAGCTCGCAACCTTTGAAACCGAAGCGATGAACGCCGCCGCCGGAGCAGGCGCGCCCTCATACGCATCCGGTGCCCACAGATGGAACGGCACAACCGCAATCTTGAACGCCAGCCCTGCAACCACGCATATCCACGCCACATACAGCAGCGGCGTCGCGCCTTGCTGCGCAATCGCGAATTGTATCTGGTCGATGTTCGTGCTTCCCGTCAACCCGTAAAAATAACTGAAGCCAAACAGCATGAACGCCGCGCTCATTCCGCCGAACAGATAATATTTCAGCGCTCCCTCGGCGCTCTTCTCGTTGCTCTTCGCAAACGCCGTCAGAATGTACAGACCCAAACTCAGCAGCTCAAGTCCTGTGAAGATGACTACCAGGTCGCGCGCCGCAACCACCAGCAAACCGCCCGACGCCGCAAACAAGATCACCGCCACATACTCGCCCGGATTCCGCGTGAACTTCGTCCCAAACAACAGCAGCAGCGTCAGTGCCGTAAGAACAAGAATTCCGGTCTGCAAAAAAACGCCCTGCCCGGTCTGCGCCAGAATCGTTTGCCCGTCAACCGAATATCCGCCGCTTTGCGCGCTCAACAAATAATTCAGCGAAGCCCAGCAACCCGCCACGCCCAGCACCGCGGCCACCGTCAGCCGCAAGCTCTCCGACGCCTTGCGCAGCACAGCTAGGTCAACAACCAGCACCAGCAGCGCAGCAACTTCAAGCACGGTCACCGGCAACGTTGCATTGAAGAGGTCAGTCCAATTGATTGGCCAGTTCATTGAGCACCTCCTGCAAGCAATGCCTTCACTGCCGGTTCTATCGAATCAAGTATCAATCTCGGATACAAGCCCACCGCTATCGTCACCGCCAGCAGCATGCCCACGCCCGCCCACTCCGGCCACGTTATCGGCGCAAAGTGCTCGTGCAGTTGAGCCGTGTGCGCAGGCTTGTCGCTGAAGAACGCCTTCTGCAACGCGCGCCACGTGTACGCCACGCCAACCACGATGCCGATGCCGGTCAAAACCAGCCACACCGGCCCGAGCGGTCCATAATTCCAGCTGCCCACCATCACTTGCAACTCGGCAATAAATCCTGAGAAGCCCGGCAACCCCATCGACGCCATTCCGGCGATCACAAACGCCCACGCCGCAAACGGCAGTCGCTTCGAAAGATGCATGCCTTCAAGTACGTCCAACTCGCGCGTATGCGTGCGCTCGTAAA
>CAIMNN010000060.1 GCA_903842845.1 uncultured Acidobacteriaceae bacterium
AGCCGATCGACGGCCGCAGGCCGCTCGCACTCAAATCAACGATGCCGCTCGATGGCCCGGTGCGGTTGCCGCTCTCTCGCGCGCCGATCCGCGAGCCGCTGGGTACAGGCATTCGCGTGATTGACTCGATGCTGGCTGTTGGACGCGGACAACGTGTCGGAATATTCGGCGGCTCGGGTGTGGGCAAGAGCACGATGATCGGCATGATGACGCGCAACACCGAGGCTGATGTTACGGTTGTCGGCCTGGTCGGCGAGCGCGGCCGCGAGGTGGGCGAGTTTATTGATGAATCGCTCGGCGCGGCCGGACTGGCGCGTTCAGTGGTCATTGTCTCAACTTCGGATCAGTCGCCGCTGATGCGTATGCGCGCGGCGCTGGCTGCGGCGACGGTGGCGGAAAGTTTTGCCGCGGAAGGGAAGCATGTGCTGCTGGTTCTTGACTCGCTGACGCGATTTGCGATGGCCGCGCGCGAAATAGGATTAGCAGCGGGTGAGCCGCCTACTGCGAAGGGCTATACGCCGTCGGTATTCAACCGGTTGGCAAGATTGGTTGAACGCAGCGGCAATTTTCTGCGTGGCTCCGTCACGGCGTTTTATACCGTGCTGATGGAAGGCGACGACCAGCAGGATCCGCTTGTTGATGCGGTGCGTTCGTTGATCGATGGTCACGTTGTCTTGAGCCGTGCGATGGCCGCCGAGGGGTGGTATCCGCCGGTTGCTGTACTCGATTCGATCAGCCGACTCATGCCTTCGGTCACCACGTCTGAGCATCGCGAGCAGGCGGCGCTGATAAGAAAGTTGATCGCAGTGCACGCACGCAGTGAAGACCTGATCCGTATTGGTGCGTACAAATCAGGTGCAGATGCCGAGCTCGACCGCGCCATAGAAGCACGACCGCTGATTCGCGAGTTTCTGATGCAACTGACCAACGACCGTGCCGAACGCAATGAAACTTTGCGTAAGCTTGCACAACTCTCGTCCGCGCTATGAGCAAAAGCAGGTCCATAAAACAGCTTCTGCGCGTGCGGCATCTTGAGGAAGAGCAGTGCCGGCTGCGGCTTGAGAGCGCATTAGTCGAGGAGCAGACGCTCGACCGCGCATGGAGCTTCGCGTTGCGGCGTAGTCATGCACTGCGTGGCGAGATCAATAGTGCGATGTTTGCAGGCATAAATGAATCGCCTGGTTGTACGAGTTGTAACCCTGCCGACACGTTGCTCAAAAGAAGAGCGGCTGAATTTGAAAGTGCATCCAATCAACGTGCGATTGTTGTGCTGCGGGGCCGGCTGGATGAATCCCGAGAGCGTATTGAAGAGCTGCGCGGCGAGTACCTTGAAGCGCGCGTGAAGCGCATGCAGGTGGAGACGGTGCTGGCCGAGGAGGCTGTGCGCGAGGCGCAGATCGCTGGCCGCAGGCAGCAGACTGCGCTCGATGACTGGTTTGGCAGCCGCACGGCACAGGCAAAGCTGAAGAAGCGTGCTGTGTGAAATCTCATTGAGAGCAGCAAAGAAATCCCGCTGGCGAACGCCCCGTTCCTGTGTGTCAACAAAGAGTTGCTCATGGATTTTGGCTTCACTCATGCATTAACTTCAAGCGATGCCTACAGCACTACAATTCACGATCGGGAATGAATCGTCAGCCCCGGGCAAGGGCTTGATAGCGGCGGGGTCGACTGGTTCGTTGCAGGGAACATTTGCAAAGGTTGGTCAACCGGTCGTCGGCGCGCTGGTTGGACAAAGTCCTGGTGAATTGTGGCATGCTGCGCTTCAGCAGCAGAGTAGCTCCGATGGTTTGTCTAAAAGTGGGCCGGATCAATCTGTCGCAGTGATGAATGACAGCAGAAACGCAGAGAATGTGCCCGCGCAGACATTGAACTCATCTGATGTGAAGCCAGGCACAGCGGGGAAGATGAGTTCCGCATTCAGCGGGAACCTCAAACCGGATTTGCAGCGGCCACTGCACAGTTCCGTGTCGCTCTCCACTATGGTTCAAGCGCGATATGAAAAACCGCTCGTGAAAGACGCTCCGGCCAAAACCCCAACACATCAATCCGATTCAACGTTGCCGTCAACAACGTCGCAATTGCCCGTTGCAGTCATATCGCCTTCGCTGGTCGAAGTACCACTCAAAGCCCAGCTGCATGCTGATTTGGCTCAACTGAAAGAGCAAACGGCGAAATCGGAGGAGAATGGTGATTCGGTTTCCTTAACGCAATACGGATTCTCACTGGACGGTTCCATGCAACGCGCGCAAGAGACTATGCCGGGTTTTTCAGCTGACTCGGCTTGTGATGCGCAAGTGTTGCAGCCTATCGCCGCAAGCCCTGTAGACAGAAAAGCAGTGGTGCAACATGAGGTCTTTGAGGGCGCGCAAAGAATTGCGTCAGCAGAAGTGACAGCGATGGATTTTGCAAATGATAAAAAGCAGGGGAAGAGCCCGATACAACCTGCGGCTAACGGTCTAGCGATACGGAGTGAAACATCAGACGTGAACGGTGCGGCGAGTCAGAAATCCATAGAGGATGAGAGTTCCTTGAAGCTGGCGCACCATGTTTTAGTTGAGGCACATACAGTCAATCCAATACAGGCAAAAACCGGCATTGCGCAGATAACCGACTTGCATGCGGCAGCAGATAGTGGACAGGTGGGAGCGAAAAACACTCATGTCAACTCAGTCCTCGAGATTGCTCAGACTGGAAGTGTGCAGGCAGAGTTGTCACAGCCGATGGGGCGGCTGAACCAAGCCAGGTCTTCTGAATATCATCCCGGTACACGGCAAAGGCAGATCGCCGTGCCAAGCGAGACAGGAGCGGAAATATTTCCAGTGCATGCGCACTCCACTGCACGGCAACTGGAGACGAAGCCAGTGGCAACCGCTGCGAAGAGTGTCGAGACTGCGCAGGTTCATAAAGAGACTACGAATGGCAGAGGACCCTTGATGCATGTCACTGCAACCTCTGAACAACCTGAACAAGCTGATAAGGGCTCAACTACGCCACTGCAATCGCAAGCTGGGAACATAGTCGCTGCAGCTAATCACACGCCGATTGCTGCAAAACCCGGACCGCCATTGGAAGTGTCCAATACTGCGGTTGCGAATGCTGGAATGAAATCCGAGACTCCTGCATCCGTTCTGGCTACGCAATTGCAACAACTCCATGTGAAGTCCGGCGGCAGCTCGGTGGAGACGGCGGTCAACGATGAGGTGCATGGCCGTATTGAGGTGAGCGCGTCGCGAACATCAGAAGGAGTTGCGGCAACATTGAAGCTCGGAGCAAAGCAAGGTGCGAGTGAAGCGGTGACGGGGTTGGAGACGCGGACCGAGGTTGGGAATTCTGGGGTGAGCGTCACCGGGCTGAAGGAATTTTTATCGGTCAATCAAACGCCGGTGAGTTCGCTGCATCTGGAGCAATTGGAACCGACGAAATCACAGATGGGTTTTAGTGCCGATTCAGGTGCAGGGCTGACGGATTTAGGGAGCGGACATGCCGAGAGTCAGCAGCGCGACAGCGAAGGCGCAAATGGAATGAACGTCTCAACGTCGCTGCCAACGGACAACAGACAACAGATGTCGGTTCCTGAAGAGTCTGCAACTGCGGCATCGATCTATTCGGGACGGATGGTTTCGGTGATGGCTTAAGGAAAAGCAGCGGTCAGACGCTTCGATTACGACAGGGCGATTGCAACTTTCGCAAGCTGAGGAGAAACGATGAGTGCGATTACAACAACAGTTCACAATAACGTGGCGAGCGCTGCCAATGGGCAGACCTATCAGCCGATGGCCGGCACTGCCAGCACAAGCGGCTCTTCATCGGGCATTACCAGCAATGATTTTTTGAACCTGTTGGTGACCGAGATGAAAAACCAGGACCCGACGGCGAACAATGATCCGAACCAATACATCAACCAGTTGGTGAATGTGAACAGCCTGGAGCAGTTGATCTCGATCAACCAGGAACTTGGAGTAGCACTCACCGGCGGAAAAGGTTCGACGGGCGCAGGCAGTACATCCGGAGCCACGCCTGCATCGGTGACGGGAATTGCGCCTGCCGTACACACGGCGCAAAATCCGAGCACCACGCTCAGCAGTCTCAATCTGTCGGCATCGCCGATTCAGAGCGTGCAGGGCAATCTCTCCATACCAGCGCGTTCACCGGCAGCTGCGCGCGTGGCGCATGCACTCGATGGACTTCATTAAGGCCTACTCATCGTCGGCGAAGGTCATCGAACACGAAAAGGCAGAGCAGGGAATCAAAACAACCAATTCACAAACAAGGGAGCAGGAAGATGGCGAGTTTCTTTATTCCACTGACCGGACTTGAATCGGATTCAACGGCATTGAACACGATTGCCAATGATCTGGCCAACATGAACACCACAGGCTTTAAATCACAGACGGCGAACTTTTCCGATCTCTTCTATCAGCAGATGGGCCAGGCCGGCTCGGGCGATCTGATTCAGCTTGGCTCGGGTGTGCGCGTGAACTCGATCAGCAGTAACTTCTCAGCCGGCGCGCAGAACACGACCGGTGTTGCCACCGACCTTGCGCTTGCAGGCGGCGGATTGTTCATCCTCAACAATGGCGGCGGCTACGAGTTTACCCGCAACGGCAACTTCACCGTGGCTTCCAATGGAAATCTGACCACGCAGTCAGGTTTGGATGTGATGGGCTATCCTGCGGTCAATGGCGTGGTCAATACCAGTGCGCCGCTCGCGGCTATCAATATTCCTGTGGGCCAGGTCGAAGCGCCGAATGCGACCAGCACCTTCTCCATGACCGCCAATCTGAATGCGACCAGCGCGAGTGGCGCGACCTTCCCCGGCCAGATCACGCTCTATGATTCGCTCGGCGAGCCGCACGTTGCGACCGTGACCTACACACAGACCGGCACCAACACGTGGAGCTACTCGATCGCGCTGCCGGCGTCGGACTTTACATCCGGTATCTCCACCCCGGTGACCGGGACGATGACATTCAACTCGAGCGGCGTTTTGAGCAAAGTGAATGGAACAACTGTGGGCACTGCAGTGGGCGATGTCTCCTCAATCCCTGTTGGCTTTACCGGGCTTGCAGATGGAGCAGCTAACTTGAGCATGAACTGGAACCTGCTCAACTCAAGCAACACGCCGACGGTCACGCAGGTTGATGCTGCATCGGCCGTCTCCGCCACCACGCAGAACGGCTACACCAGCGGAGCCTATCAGAGCTTCACTATCGCCACGGATGGAACCGTCGAGGCAACCTACTCCAACGGCCAAAGCCAGGCCGTGGGCAAGATTGCGCTTGCCAACGTGGTCAACTTGCAGGGATTGCAGCTGTTGGGCGATGGCAACTTCGCAACCACGATTGCTTCGGGCTCGGCGTCGCCTGGTGTATCGGGTGCTGCCGGCCTCGGCTCGATGACCGATGGGGCTCTCGAAGAATCAAACGTCAACCTCTCGGCCGAGTTCTCCAATCTCATCATCGCTCAGCGCGGATTTGAGGCCAACTCCAAGGCCATCACGACATTCGACACCATCACTCAGGAAACCATCAACATGGTGCATTGATACTGACAGAGCGCAGTGAAGGGGCATTGGACAACCAGTGCCCCATTATTTGAATGAACCAAAATCACACGAATGTACCTATAAATTTTTTCTAATTAGAATGCTCTCCTCTTGGCACCGATATTGCACACTTCCTCAACCGAATGGCCACTATCCCACAACCGCCCGAGGTCGCAGTGGTGTCGGAATCAGCTGACGCCTCGCGAACTCAAACACATGCCGGCATCACTCAGGACCGAGAGACGCAGGAAGAGAATTCCGCCCTGGTGCCGGTTGTCGAAGGCCTTAAGGACGGTGACGGATTTGAAAATTCTAAAACAATTCGCGCCCCCTACACGCGTTTGCCTGTCGACCTGCTTGTGGCTGTGCCGGTACGCAACTTCCGTGTGAGAAATCTCCTCGGCATGGCGCCGGGCAGCATCTATGAAACGCAATGGGGCAATGGCGAGGACGTTCCGCTCAACGCCGGAGAGGTACAGATAGCCTGGGTCGAATTTGAAGTTGTTGATACGCGTCTGGCCGTGCGCGTAACACGGTTGGCCTGAGACGGTGCGTCGGCGGGGGCGTCAACCAAATAGCTGGTGCGGACGGATCGAGAGGGGGGAGTGTGAGTGTAGCTAGCGAGTTGAACTTTCAAGGAGCACTGCTCGATGCTGCGCGGACAGGGCAGAGCGCGAAACAGTTCGCCTCTTTGTGGCGAAGTGCAGTTGCATTGCTCCATCGGCTTCATGACCGGCTGTTGCAAGTTCTCGCACGGCCTAAGATTGCGGCGCGCATGCAGCTAGTTGAGCGCGTTACGCTCGCGCCGCGCCATCAACTGGTCCTGGTCGAGATCGACGGCGAACGCTGCCTTTTGACGCTTGCGCCCAATGCGGACATTGGCTTTCATGCGCTCGGTGCGCGGCGGTTGGAGAGTGCGCAGATATCAAACGAGCCGTGTGCTTGAACAGAATCGAATTGGAGGCAAGGATTGTTGGGAGTTGGCGCATTGTATTTTATAGGCAAGACGGAGGCCGTGCCGCTCACACTGCCGGACCTGAGCGCGAAGCTCCATCCGGGCGACTCGACCCCATGGGCGATCCTCTTCGTTCTCACACTGATCACGCTTCTGCCCGCAATTCTGATGGCGATGTCGCCGATGGTGCGGCTGATGGTGGTCTTCCACTTTTTGCGTCAGGCGCTCGGCACGCAGACCGCCCCGTCCAACCCAACCCTGCTTGGCCTCGCATTAATGATGAGCTGGTTTCTGATGGCGCCGGTTCTTACACAGATCGACCAGCGCGCCGTCGAGCCTTACCGCTCAGGCCAGGTCACCGGCTGGGTTGCCATAGAGAATGGCTCCGAGCAGGTGAAACATTTTCTGCTCCACTACGCGCGCGAGAAGGACCTCGCCCTCTTCACCGCCGCAGGTCAAATACCGCGTCCATCCACGCCGGAGGAACTGCCAATGCGCGTTGTCGTTCCCGCATACATTCTCTCTGAACTGAAGGCCGGCTTTGCCATCGGAGCGGTCCTCTATCTTCCGTTCCTGCTCATCGACATCGTCACCGCATCCATCACCACATCCATCGGCATGTTCCAGTTGCCGCCGGTGGTCGTCTCCACTCCGCTCAAGATTCTTCTCTTCGTCATCGTTGACGGCTGGAATCTACTTGCCAACTCGCTCTTGCACAGCTTTTAAGCCGCGGCAACCTGGGCTCGCGCAAAAAAATCGGAACAGGAAATTAGGAACTTACAACATGACCCCAGATATGACCGCCGAGATGATGCGCCAGTTACTGCGTGAGGCATTGCTACTAGCCATGCCGGTACTGCTGCTTGCCGCCGTGGTCAGTTTTATCCTCAGCCTTTTCCAAACACTCACCAGCCTTCAGGACCAGACCCTTTCGACCGTCCCGCGTCTCGCCACCGTCGCACTCTTCCTGCTTCTCGCCATGAACTGGTATATCAGCCACCTCATCACTTACACGCGGCAACTGCTTGTTGATCTGCACCGCTATATCGGGTGATCGATGAGTAACTGGCAGAGTTTCTTAAGCAACTTTCTGCTGCTCTTCGTTCGCCTGAGCGGAGTGGTGGCCTTGGCGCCTTTCTTCAGCTCCACTGCCATTCCCGCGCGCGCCAAAATAGTCTTCGTTCTCGTCGTCGCCTATCTGCTGGCTCCGCTTGCTGCTGTGCTGCCGCCCTCGTCGAGCGGAATCAGTTTTCCGGCTCTGGCTGGTGAGCTCGCAGTTGGAATCCTCTACGGTCTCACCCTGGCACTGCTCAATGAGATGCTGCTCTTCGCCGGGCAGATCATCGGTCTGCAGTTGAGCTTCTCGCTCGTCAATCTTCTCGACCCGGCCTCGCAGATCCAAACGCCACTGCTTGGTGAATTGATGCAGTTGATGGGCACGCTGGTCCTGCTTGCCGCAGGAATGGACCGTATCCTCATCGCGTCGTTGGTGCGCAGTCTTCACGCAGTGCCGCCGGGAACATTCGCATTTTCACCGGCTGCATCCGCACAACTGGTCGCCGCAGCATCGGGAATCTTCATGGCGGCGCTCGAGCTTGCGGCGCCTGTGCTTGGCGCAACCATGATCGTCGAATTCGCCATCGCCGTTGTCTCACGCATCTCGCCGCAGCTACCGGTGATGAGCCTTACCGTTCCGTTCAAGACCATTACCGGCTACGCGGTTCTGATTGGTTCGCTCGCGCTTTGGCCGCGATTCATCGAATCCCGTTTTAGCGCATTGCTTGACCTTGCCGAGCGGCTTATCTCTGGCACGGCTATGCACGCGCTTCAAGGTGGTGTGTAAGCGATGGCCGGCGAACGCACAGAACAGGCAACGCAACACCGCCGCGAGAAGGCGAAACGCGAAGGCGACATCCTAGTCAGTCGTGAGTTGACTGGCGCCACCGCGCTCTTTGCCGGCGTTCTTGGGCTGCGCACTGCTGCGCCCGCGATTCTGCATGCCTGGCAGGGAAGTTACGCGCAGTTTCTTGAGCTTGGTCGCAGCACCGCATGGGAAGAGCCGCAGTTTAGTGAAACAATGTCCTCGCTTCAACATCTCTCACTCGGCATTCTCGCGCCAGCGCTTTTATGCGCATTGTCAGCCGCTGTTGCCGCGCTCACTATCGCAATGCTCCAGGCCGGCGGAGTCAACTTCCATCCGCAGTCAGTCTCACTCAAGCTCGACCGCATCAATCCGCTGACCAATCTCAAAAACCTCTTCTCGTTGCGCGCTGCGGGCCGGTTGGGCAAATCGCTCATACCCGCATCCTTCGTTGTAGTTGTCGCGGTCAATGAGATCGTCGCGCAGTTCAAGATTCCAGCCTTCTCAAACCAGCGACTCGCAGACCTGGGGCTCCGCGTCTATTCGATGCTCTTCACCGCAGCGCTCATCCTGCTCGGATGGTCGGCGGTTGACTACCTCATTGAATGGCAGAGCCGCGAGCAGCGCTTGAAGATGAGCCGCGAGGATCTGCGCGACGAGTACAAGGAGACCGAGGGCAATCCGCAAACGCGCAACCGCATTCGCAATCTGCGCCGCGCCATGCGCCGGCAGAAGTTGCGCGCCGATGTGGGCAAGGCTGCGGTTGTCGTAACCAATCCCACGCACTACGCCGTGGCGCTGAGCTTCGACTTCGCGACGATGGAGGCGCCGAAGGTTTTGGCCAAGGGCAGGAACCTCATAGCCGAAGAGATCAAGAACGAAGCTCGCTGGGCCGGCGTGCCGATCCTTGAGAACCCGCCATTGGCACGCTCGCTCTATCGCACGGTTGAGGTGGGCCAGCCGATTCCTGTTGATCTCTACGCTACCGTCGCCGGCATCCTCGCCTATCTCTACCGCGAGCGTGTTCAGACCGAGATGCGCCAAAAACAACAAGCCGCACGGACAGAGCAGCCCGGCACAGGGCAAACACGCAATCAAAACGGCAATAACGGCGCCAGTCCACAGGGAGGAAAACCATGAGCACGCAGGCCATCGCTCCTCAACAGAACTCGGCAATGGGACGGCTGGTGAATTTGCGCGAGTATCTTTTGCCCGCAGCTGCAATCAGCGTGATCTTTGTCATGCTGGTGCCGCTGCCTGCCGCGGCGCTTGACTTGCTGCTTGCGCTCTCGATGGCCGCATCGATCATCGTCTTCCTCTCCGCCGTGCAGATACGCCGCGCTGTTGAGCTAAGCGTCTTCCCCACACTGCTGCTGCTGCTCACGCTCTTCCGCCTTGCGTTGAACATTGCGTCGAGCCGCCGCATTCTTCTGCACGGCTCGGAAGGGACCGCCGCAGCTGGCCGCGTTATCGAGGCCTTCGGCCAGTTCGTCGTCGGCGGAAATTACGTTGTCGGTTTTGTTCTCTTTCTAGCTCTCATCGCAATTCAGTTTCTCGTCGTCTCGCACGGCGCGGTGAGAACCGCCGAGGTCACTGCGCGCTTCACTCTCGATGCATTGCCCGGTAAACAGATGGCCATCGACGCTGATATGAATGCCGGACTGATCGATGAAGCCGAGGCGCGACGCCGTCGCCAGGCCATCTCGCGCGAGGCGGAGTTCTACGGCGCCATGGATGGTGCGGCGCGCTTCAACCAACGCGATTCGCTTGCAACCATTCTCATCACTGCGATCAACATCATCGCGGGCTTGTTGATAGGAACACTTCAGCAGGGCGTTGAACTTGGCGTGGCCGCGCAGAACTACACCGTGCTCACTGTCGGCGACGGACTGGTTACGATGATTCCATCACTTCTCGTCTCCGTCGCCGGCGGCATCACGCTGACTCGCGCCAACTCCGCCGGGCTGCTGGGTGGCGAGATACGCGAACAGCTCTTCGCCAAGCCATCAACGCTTTATCTGGCTGCGGCAGTCTCGGCCGCGCTCTGCCTCATCCCGGGCTTGCCGAAGCTAGCCTTCTCGCTGGTCGCCGGGGCGCTCTTTCTTGTCGGCCGCAGGATCAGCGCATCCGCTGTTACGACTCAATCACCCGAACTTGGCATAGGCGATAAAAAGAAAGCTGAAAAATCCGCAGCAGGCGAAATGACATCGCTCATCAAGTTTGAGGAGCTGACGCTCGAGATCGGCTTTCAACTCATCCCGCTCGTCGATGAGAAACAGGGTGGACAGCTTCTCAATCGCGTCCGCGCACTGCGCCGCCATCTCACCGCTGAGCTGGGTTTCCTTGTTCCACCGGTTCACATCACTGACAATCTTCGTCTCAAGCCGCGCGAGTATCTCTTCAACCTGCGCGGACTTGAGATGGGACGCTGGATGATCGAGCCGGCGCAGTTGCTGGCTGTCTCTGCCGACCCCAATCGCCGCCCGCTGCCGGGAAAAGAAACGATGGAGCCAGCCTTCGGTGTCCCCGCGCTCTGGATCAGTCCACAGCTCGAAGAGCAGGCCATCGCAGCAGGCTACTCGGTTGTCGACCCGGTCACGGTCATCACCACGCATTTGGGCGAACTACTCCGTCAGCATGCGTATGAATTATTAAGTCGCGCTGAGACGAAGCGGCTTTTGGATGGGCTCAATGAGAGTCATCCAAAACTTTTTGAGGAGCTGGTGCCGAAGCTCCTCACTCTGGGCGAAGTGCAGCGCGTTCTTGAACAGCTACTGCGTGAGCGTGTTTCAATTCGCGACATGGGTACGGTGCTCGAATCGCTGCTGGAGGCTGCTGCGGTGAACAAAAGCATTGTCTATATGGTTGAGGCCGTTCGTCAGGCGCTCAGCCGCAGACTTGTCCAGCCGCTTCTCGACAACGATGGTCAACTGCCGGTTTTCTTGCTTGACCCCGCACTCGAAGAAGAAATTGTATCGACGTTCAACTTCGATCTCAATCCGCATCTCCTCGCCGCGCAGTCGCAAAACAGCACACCGCTCCTCCGCCGTCTCGTCGATTCTGTGAAGCAACTTATCGCCACCACCTCCTTTTCGGCCACTCCCGTGCTCCTATGTCCCAGTCCGGCTCGCTACCAGGTCCGCCGCTGGCTTGAACCTATCCTGCCGCGATTAAGCGTCGTCTCGGCAGCCGAGATTCCACCCGAGGTGCGTTTGAAGCCGCTGGGCACGGTCGGCGTAAGACGGGTGTGAAGTGATTGGAAAGTTCTTATCGGGAGTGGGGAATGAATCTGGGTGCGGCGGTATTGGGCAACAACGCGATAAAGCAAAAGCAGGCAGCGGTCTATCCTCCGTCCGATCTCGGCGAAGTGGCCAGCGGACAGCCGATGACAACCGAGCAGGAAAAACTTCTCCTCGAGCATCTGCCTATCGTCCGCTTTCTTGCTCGGCGTATTCACGAGCGCCTTCCCCAGCACGTTGAGCTCGACGACCTCGTCTCGGCCGGCATCGTCGGGTTGATGGACGCCTTCTCAAAATTTGACCCGAACAAAAAAGTTCAGTTTCGCAGCTACGCTCAATTCCGCATTCGCGGTGCGATACTCGACAGCTTGCGTACGCTCGACTGGAGTCCGCGCGACCTGCGCCGAAAGGGGCGCGCGGTCGAAGAGGCCATTCGCGCGCTGACCCAGCGTCTGGGTCGCGCTCCCCATGAGCCCGAGGTTGCGGCCGAGCTTGGTATTGAGCTCGAGGAATATCAAACGCTGCTTGGCGACCTGAAGGGACTCGAGATAGGAACGCTTCATGTGGAGCGCAGCGAGGACTCGGGCGAAGAGGAACTCGCTTATATCCCCGGCCGCCCGGACGAGGATCCGCTCTTCCGCTGTCTGAGGGGCGAGATGGAAGAGCGGTTGACCGACGCCATCGCAAACCTGCCCGATCGCGAGCGGCTGGTGATGACCCTCTACTACTACGAGGAGATGACGATGCGCGAGATAGGTCTTGCGCTCGGCGTCGTCGAATCGCGCGTCTCGCAGATCCACGCCTCGGCCGTCGTTCATCTGCGCGCTACGCTGCGCGATCTGGTGGGTGCTAAGGCTCGCGGGCGCAAAGCCGAGACAACTTCGCAAAAGCGCAGACAGCTTGATCAACTTGCTCCGGTGCGTCCGTGATCACAGCAGCTGATGGGTGAGAGTAATCAAAGAAATGGAAAAACTTCTTAAGCAGGATGAAATTGATGCGCTCTTTGAGGCCGCCCGCTCCACCGAGACAGTGGCCAAGCCCGAGGTGCGTGCGCGCATCTTGCCGTATAACTTCTCCTCTGCCGGGCAGATTTCGAACGACCAGCTGCGCGCCATCAGCTTGCTCAACGATCTGTTTGCTCGTAATCTCACCCACAATCTCGGCGCGTGGCTGAGAACGCGTTTCCAGGTCAATCTTGTCAGTGCCGAGCAGATAGCCTTCAACGATTTTCTTCTCCGCATACCGGAGATCAGCTACGTCGCGTCCGTGAGATTGGAACCGCTCGGCGCTCTCTCTGTCCTTCAGCTCGACCTCGCGCTCGTCCCGCCTATTGTCGATCTGCTTCTAGGCGGCGATGGCAAGGCCGGCCCGTTGCGTGAACTCACCGATATAGAGGAATCTATCCTCGCCAGCGTTGTAGAGATCGTCGCCCGCGAGCTCACCGTTGCCTGGCAGCCTGTCGGGTTGAGCTTCAACTTTGAGCGTCGCCAGATGCAGACCCAGGCAGCGCGCATCATGCCGGTCGGCGAAAAGACGCTTTGTCTGAGTTTTGAAATTCGCATGCCGCACGCTTCGGGGCTGATCAATCTAGCTTTTCCTGCTGTTGTCGCCAATACCATTCTGCGCCGTCTCTCCGGCGACCGTAGCCAGCGCCGCCGTCACGCTGTCGATCTGCGCGCGCGCATGGAGCAGATGGCACGCCGCATCCGCTTTGGCGCTTCCTTGCAGACCACGTCGGTGCGCATCGAAGTTCGCGAACTTGAAAACCTTGAACCCGGGCGGCTCATCCGCTTGCGTCTGCCAGCTGACAGCAAGGGCATCTGGGCAGCGGCTGGCGTCGATCTCTATCACGCGCTGCCCGTGCAAGCGGGAACGCATCGCGCGGTGCAGTTGCTTTCGGCGGTCAATAATCTGGAGTGTGAAGCATGAGCGAGATTCCTGACTTTCTCGATCTATGGACGGGGATTGCTACCACGCTCTTCTCACAGGCGCTCAGCGGCGAGCCCGAGCTTGTCGAGTCGCTCCCCAAACCGATGCCCTCCGGCTCGCCCGCATTCACTGCAACCATCGAAGGTAAGCTCGCGGGCCGCTTCCTTGTCACGCTGGATGGTGGAGTGCTTGAAACCTCGCTCCTCGGCGATGGCGTGGACCAGGGTGCTGCATGGGGCGAGTTGCTGCGCGAAACCGTCGATGCCACGATAGGCGAACTCGAAGCGCGCTGCGGTATCAAGCTCAAGCTGACCTCATTCGAGCGCGGCGCGGCCGAGGGCAGCATATCGCGCTGCTTCCAGCTGAAGACCGTCGAACGGGCCTGGACCATCACCGTCCGCGATGAGTTGAAAGAGGTTAAAGCGCAGACCGCGCAGCCGGCAGCAAGCGCGGCACAAAAGCCAGTAGAGAAGAAGGAAGCTCAAAGTGCGACGGCGCATTCACAAAACAAAAAAACCGATGGCGCGGCCTCTGCCAGCGGTTTTGACCTTCTCCTCGACGTTGAGCTTGAAGCCTCGCTCCGTTTTGGCGCGCGCGAGCTGCCGCTCGGTGAAATTCTCGAGCTCGGCCCCGGCGATGTTGTTCAGCTTGATCGTAATATTGCCGACCCGGTCGATCTGCTGGTCGGCGACAAGATCGTCGCTCGCGGAGAGGTCGTTTTAGTCAACGGCAACTTCGCGCTGCGCGTCCTTGAAGTTGCCGAGCCGCAGCGCAGGCTGGAGAGTGTGCGATGCCTCTTCTAAGCTCTTTGCGCTCCACCGCAGCAAACCAACCTGTCGCGCGAAACGGATTGGAATTGACGACAGGTGGCCTTGCTCCGTTTACTCCTGATTCCATCTCGCGCGCCGGCATCTTTGAAACCTGCGCCAACCCGCAATGCCGCACCGGATGGCTTCATCTCTGGCGCAGTCGCACCAGGCCGCTCTTCGAAGGCCGGTGGAGCTGTTCGGCCGAGTGTTCTGAAGCGCTGATCCATGACGCCATCCTGCGCGAGCTGCATGGCCGCACCGTCATGCAGCCGACGCACCGTCATAAAATTCCCATCGGCCTTTTGATGCTCAACCAGGGCTGGATCACCTCCGAACAACTGCGCAACGCCCTCGACGCGCAACGCCGCGCCGGCAGCGGCCGCTTGGGCAGTTGGCTGATGCGTCTCTTCGGCGTCAGCGAAGAGCTGGTCACGCGCGCACTGGCGCTGCAATGGAACGCCCCCGTGCTCCACCTCGACAGCTTTCTCCCTGGCCGCATGAGTCGCGCACTGCCGCGTCTCTTTGTCGATGCATTCGGCGCACTGCCGTTGCGCGTGGCCGGCGGAAAAATTCTCTACCTTGCTTTTGAAGAGCGCATGGACACCGTTCTTGCCCTGGCGCTGGAACGCATGACCGGACTCAAGGTCGAGTGCGGCATTCTTCCCGGCTCCGAATTTCATGCGGCACACAAAAAGATGTTGGCCGCTGAATTCCCGCGCGTGCAACTTCTTGAAGCAGCCGGTGAGACCGCACTCAGCAGAGCATTGGCCCGTCAACTCGAACGCGTTCGCCCAGCCGAGGCGCGGCTTATCCGCGTGCACGATTGTCTTTGGCTGCGTCTCTGGAAGCGTCGTGCATCGGCTCCGCTTTTCCCTTCCGAAGAGGTCGAGGACCTGATTGCTTCGGTTCGCATCTAGTCAACAACACGCCTCAAGTCGGCTCTGAGATAACTAAAAAACGGCGTGCAGGTGAGTATTCAAGTAACTCCACTGACCGCCGATATATTCCCCGAGGGGCGCAGAATGAGTGAAACACGCACTTTGATCGTGGACGATTCCTCCGTTATGAGAAAGATCGTGGAGAGGGCCCTGCGACAAGCCGGTCTCGACCCGCTGGTCGTGCATGAGGCGGGCAGCGGAACCGAGGGCCTGGAAATGCTCAAGGAGCAGAAGGTCGACCTGATCCTTTCCGATATCAACATGCCATCGATGGACGGTCTCGAGTTCCTGCGCCAGTTGCGCGCTCAGGACCTGGCACCCGGCGTGCCGGTGGTGATGATCACCACCGAATCGAGCGAGGAGCATGTCAAACAGGCCATACAGGCCGGGGCGCAGGGATACATCCGAAAACCCTTCACCCCCGAACAGGTCAAAGAACGTGTTTTGCCGCTCATCCGTGCAGCTTGAGCCAGCACAGCATCGATGCCGTCAACACGGATAGCAAATCTGTTTGGTGGCAGTAAGTGCAGACAGGGAGATCTCAAGATGCTAATGAACGGTGTCAGAACCTCGGCTATACCGGGTAAAGGAAGTATAGAGGACGTCTCGAAGGAGAAGTGCATGTCGCAATCGTTAAGAGATTCGGTACATTTGGTCTCGGACCCGTCTAATCTCGACTCCAGCGTGAAAGAGGTCTTTCATCTGATGCTGGGATGCGAATGTGAACAATCGAATGCGCAGCACCTTCAGCCCAAGGAGTCGGTCACGGCCGTTGTCGGCTTCGGGGGCTTGCTCAGTGGCGCATGCGTCTTCCGCTCCAGCAGCCATACAGCCTGCAAGATAGCCGCTCAACTCACCGGCTCTGAAATCAGCGAGGTGGACGACACGGTCAAGGACGCAATCGGCGAGATCTGCAACATGCTCGCCGGCGCATGGAAGAGCAAGGTTCCAGAACTTGCCGCCAACTGCGGACTTTCCGTGCCCGCCGTCATTACGGGCCGCGATTACAACATCCACGTCCAGTCACCGGAGTTTCGCCTCTTCCACAGTTACTTCTTTGACGGCTCACCTTTTGATGTGACCATCATCTGCGACGGCATACATTAAGTAGCCTTCATCATTGATGCCAGCAGAGATTTTCAGAGCGGAATATAGATTCCGCTCATGAACCTCCGTAAAGTGAACCTCGTCTAATCCAATCCCCCAAATTTCGGTCATCCTTCTGCTCTTATCCCCCATGAGGCACATTTCTCATGGACAGCGGATATTACGCAGCTTTGACTGGTCTGGTCGCGCGCACGCAGGCCATGGACACCGTGGCAGCGAATCTCGCCAACGCGCAGACTCCCGGATACCGCGCCGAGCGAGAGTACTTCCGCTCCGCGCTGTTAGGAGAGGGCGCAGCCGACTCGCAGTTGGGGCAGGTCGTCAACAATTTCGGACTCCTCGGCGGAACCACGCTCAATCTGCAACAAGGCTCGCTGATTGCAACCGGCAATCCGCTCGACCTCGCCATCGACGGCCGCGGCTTCTTCGCGATTCAGACCGCCAACGGCATCCGCTATACACGAGATGGAAGTTTTCACCGCACTCAGGATGGCCGGCTCGTCACCAAGACCGGTGATGCAGTTCTGGATCTCACCGGCAAACCCATCACCATCCCTCCTGGCGACATCTCCATCGGCGACACCGGCATCATCTCCGCTGCCGGCGGCAAGGTAACAACGCTCGGCATCTATGATTTTTCTTCCGCTGCGCAATTGAAGCCCGAAGGCGGAAACATGTACATTGCTTCGGACCCCAAAGCTCCACAACTAATGAAAGAGCCATCACTTCATCAGGGAACATTGGAAGGCTCAAATCAAGACATCGTCCAGGGCTCGCTCGATCTTCTGATGATGCAGCGCCAGGCCGAGATGATGCAGAAGGCCGTGAGCCTTTTCCACTCCGACTTCAACAAATTCGCCACCGAAGACCTTCCGCGCATCTGATGCCCTTAACCTGATCTCTGATTTCTGACATCTGGAGAAAAATATGATTCGAGCACTTTACACAGCCGCCA
Organism: uncultured Acidobacteriaceae bacterium; assembly: GCA_903842845.1. Taxonomy (GTDB): domain Bacteria; phylum Acidobacteriota; class Terriglobia; order Terriglobales; family Acidobacteriaceae; genus CAIMNN01. The sequence continues at coordinate 17,339 of CAIMNN010000060.1, forward strand.
GCGGAATGAGCGCGCAGCAAAACAACCTGGACACCATAGCGAACAATCTGGCCAACTCCTCGACTACAGGATTTCGGCAGCTGCGTTTGCAATTCCAGGACATGGTCTACCAGAACATGGTCACGCCCGGCGCCGCGCAAAGCCAGTCGACTGTATCGGCAGGATTGCAGATCGGCCTCGGCACAAAATCAGCCGCTACTGAGGTCATCATGACCCAGGGTTCGTTGAACCAGACCAACAATCCGCTCGATGTCGCTATTGAAGGTGCAGGCTTCTTTCAGGTGCAGCGGCCGGACGGAACAATCGCATATACGCGCGCCGGTCAATTTCAACTCAACAACCAGGGCACGCTCGTCACTACGGACGGCGACCCGCTCATTCCCACCATCACCATTCCACAGAACGCTACTTCGGTCACCATCACGCAATATGGCGTCGTCAACGCCACGCTGCCCGGTCAGCAGAACCCATCGCAACTCGGCACTATTCAGCTGGCCAACTTTCCCAACCCCGGCGGACTCGAAAGTCTGGGTGGCAATCTTCTTCAGGCGACGCTCAGCTCTGGGAGCGCTTTTCTCGATAACCCCGGCGGCTCGCAGGGTCTCGGCACATTGCAGCAGGGCTATCTTGAAAATTCCAACGTCGACGTCGTCACCGAGTTCGTGCAGATGGTTCTAGCCCAGCGCGCGTATGAATCTAATTCAAAGGTCATCAAAGCCGCCGATGACATGTACTCGCAGGTCAACAACATGGCCCACTAAGCCGGGCGTCTCAATACCATGACCAGCGCAAAGATATTTTCGACAGTCATCATTCTTGCACTCAGTGCAGTCATCGCGCAGCCGCGCCACTCATCGGCGCAAACTGCCACCACGCCTGGACGCATCCTGCGCGTCATTCAAGACCCAGGTGCGCATTCTGTCTGGCTTTTACGTGCTGACCCTCTCCATCCCGCGGGCCCCGGAACTCTCGTCGAGGTCAAAGCCACCGCTGCAAACGCACAAACAGCCGAGCAATTGTCTATCTCAGAAACAACATCTCAAATGCCTTTAGCAACTCCACTCATACGCTCTGGCGATCGCGTCTGTATTGAGCAGCACTCGCCGCATCTCGACTCGTGGCTGAGCGCAGTTGCCCTCGAACCTGCTTACGCCAACGCAGGCTTCCGGCTCCGACTCGCCGGTGGTCAGATCCTTCGCGCCATCGCCATCGATGCGCACAAAGCCCGCCTCATCGCGCAATTGACGCCACCCGATATCAGGAGCGCGCAACCATGACTTATCACAACCGTCGGATTTTTCGCGCTTCCATACTCGTGCCTATCCTGATCTTGAGCCTTGCGTGCATATCATCGCCGCTGCTCGCCAAGAACAAACAGAAAAATCTGCCGCCGCCTCCGAAGCAGCAACCGCCTGAAACTGCACTCAAACTCTACATTCAGCGTGTGCGAAGTCAGCAGGAAAACGAAACTCACACATCCGGCTCTCTCTGGCTCAGTGACGGTCGCCTCGTCCGCCTCGGCACCGACGCCAAGGCCGCGCGCCTTCACGATGTCGTGATGATCGTCGTCACCGAAAGCCTCGCCGCTTCCACCGACGGCCAGGTCAAAAACACTCGCGCATCAAACGCAAACACAAACATCACCTCGCTCTTCGGCACTCTCGCCAAAGCCAACGCGCTGCAAAATCTTGTCGGCCAAACTTCCGCTTCCGGACTAACAGCGCAGGGTCAGAGCACCACCAACTCCAGCCTCACTACCACCTTCGGCGCAGAGGTTGTCGATGTGCTGCCCAATGGAATGCTTGTCGTGCAGGCGACGCGACAGCTCACCTTCTCGCAACAGACGCAGCTCATCAAGCTGCGTGGCCTGGTGCGCCCTGAGGATGTGAGCGCGCAGAATCAGGTTCTCTCCACCGCCATGACCGACCTCGAGCTTGAGGTCACGGGCAAGGGAATCATCAACGATACAACCTACCGCCAGAATCCGCTGTGGCGTTTGCTTGAAAAACTGGTGGTCTTCTGATGGCTATGCTGTTCGTTGCAATTACAAAGTTCAGGAGCCTCTCGCTGATACTTGTTCTATCAATCACGTTCACCTTTTCCACGCTCATCGCCGAAACAGAAAAAACACCCACCCGTCTCGCAAGGGTCAAGGACATCAGCACCATCGAGGGCATTCGCGACAACCAGCTCATCGGCTATGGCATCGTCGTTGGTTTGCGCGGAACGGGAGACAGTTCGCAAACAGTCTTTCCCGCGCAAACGCTTCTCTCCACACTCGAGCGCATGGGCATCACTGTTCCACAGACCGGCTCGAACTCCGCCTCCAACATGCAGGTCAAAAACATGGCCGCGGTATTTGTTGTCGCCACTCTGCCGCCTTTTAGCCATACCGGCGCGAAGCTCGATATCACCGTCTCCTCCGCCGGCGATGCGCGTTCACTCGAAGGCGGTCTTCTGCTGATGACCCCGCTCTACGGCCCGGATGGCCAGATCTACGCCGAAGCCCAGGGCGCGCTCGTTCTCGGCGGCTACACCGCTACCGCCGGCGGCAATACGCGCCAGATGAATCACCCTACAACCGCGCGCATTCCCGGTGGAGCGCTCATCGAGCGAGAAGTGGGCATTGACCTCAACACGCTGCGCACCATCAAAATTCTTTTGAATGACGCCGACTTCCATACCGCCGAGGAGATGGCCGAGGCCATCAATCTGCTCTTTCAAACGCCCCGCGCACGGGTCGTTGACAGCCGACTCATAGAGGTCCCCACAACCGCTGGCGAAGACCGCGCCTCGCTTCTTGATCGAATTGAAGAAGTGCAGGTCCAGGTCTTCCCCCGCGCACGCGTCGTCGTTAACGAGCGTACTGGCACTGTCGTCATTGGTGGCAACGTACGACTTCAGCCCGTTTCAATTCTTCACGGCGGACTCTCCATCAATGTGCAATCCGAGACCCAGGTATCGCAGCCCGGCCCACTCTCGAACGGCTCAACCCAGGTCGTGCAGCAGACCAGCGTTCAAGCCAACGACAAGCCGGTCAACCGCATCGAACTCAAAGAGGGAGCATCCGTCGAAGACCTCGTCAACGAACTCCAACTCATCGGCGCCTCGGCCCGCGACGTCATCTCCATTTTGCAGGCCATGAAAGCAGCCGGAGCTCTCGAAGCTGATCTCGATGTTCTATAAAAATTTTCCAATCTTCCCCAACTCATTTCGGCACCCCATCTGCACGCATCTCATCGGCCATGCCTTCCACCATCCATCTCGCTCAACTCACCGGCACCGCTCAACCGGCAATCGCGCCTTCGCCCAAGTTGGTCGCAGCGGCTCATGAGTTTGAAGCGCAGATGATGAAGGAGCTTTTGAAGCCGCTCTCCTCAAGTGGCCTGGCTGGTGCCGACGGAGACGGCGACAACGACTCTGGCTCAGGGAACGCGCTGGCCTCTTATGCCACTGAAGCTTTCGGCAAAGCGTTGAGCAATGGTGGCGGCTTTGGAGTTGCCAAAAGCATCATTCACTCGCTCAC
>CAIMNN010000061.1 GCA_903842845.1 uncultured Acidobacteriaceae bacterium
AGCAAAAACTTTAATGAGCAATAATGTACATCCGGCAACGTGTTGGCATTAACCAGAAAAATTAATCCGTGGGGAAATCGCTCTGCGACGATTGCCCAAATGGAGGGTTATCTGTCGCTTGGCACAACTGCTCACCATCATTAAAACAAGCAATGATTGTTTCGATCACCAACCGTGTTTCATTGGGGCCGCTCACTTGAATGCATGCCACGCCGGCTTCTTTAGCCGGGTAATCATTGCCCTCGGGGAACAACGCATCACCGACGTAGATCATCTCATTGAGTGAAACGCCGAGTATCTCTCTCAGCTTTCTGAGTCCGTAAGCTTTGTCGATGCCCTGACTGGTTACATCGATCGAGGTCGCGCCACCGATGCGAACTGAGAACTCCGGGATCAATGTATCTAGTATTGCCTTGATGTGGATGCGTTTCACGCGGTCAGGGTCCCATTTATCTTTTGCGTCCAATGGCGCCTGCTGGCCCAACGCGGAGTAAGTTATCTGACTGCCGCGATTCTCTATCGTCTCGCCCCAGGTTTGTTCAACGGGATATCCTGCGGACTTAACTGCCGCCCCTATTGAGCTCATAATGTGCCACGCGTCTTGCGTGGTGAAATCTTCCGAGTACAGCTTGGTCCACTCTCCTGAATACTGATAGAACTTTGTTCCGCAGGTAGGAAGCAGAGACAGGTTCGTCAAGCTATTGTCCGCGATTAGATTGGCGAGCAGTTGGGTATGAAACTGCTCCCACGCACCACCGGAGATGACTGCAACCTTGATTACGCCAAGCAACTCATGCAGCAGCTTGCCCATCTCAGGTTCAAGCGGCGACTTGCTGGCAGCGAGCGTTCCATCCAGGTCAAAGACGATGAGCTTTTTCATTTGCATTTTTCCATTTGAGTTTACTGCGCGCTTTCGGCAGGCATTGCATGGTGGCTGTGGACGCCGGGGATAAACGATAGATCCTGGGTTGTAACGTAAACGAACAAAGCTGCTGCCATGAACAACGCACCGACCCAGAAGCGCCAATCACGGTGCATGCGGTGCCAGTACGGCCCAGGGTCCGGTTCGCCGGTCTCGCTGCTGTTGCCTTCGTGATTCTGTTTACTGCCTGTCATATTTTCTCCTTTGCCGCAGATCCACACCGACCCTTGCCAAGTGCGACAAAAGCCGGCATAGAGGAATTCGAGCTGCAGGCGCTGATTGCTGACGCCACTTAGGCGAGAACGGGTTCAGTATGCATGCAGCAATTGTTGTGCCTGGTTCCCATGAGAATTTTGTGGGCTTTTGCAACTTCATCTGGCGTGCTGTGAACGATCAACAAGTACTTGTCTGTCTTCAAAGCCACTTCGTACTTGATTACACTGTCCATCGGTATGCCGATGCTCACCAGACCTGCGCCCAATGCACTGACTCCACCAACAAGCGCAGCGCCCTCAAGAGCTCCGACGATCCAACTGACAAGCGGACCGGCGACAAGAATTGGGCCGAGTCCGGGGATGGCAAAGAAGGCGGAGCCAAACAGCAAGCCCCAGAACCCACCCCAGAACGCGCCAACCTTGCCCCAGTACTTCATACGGTCGCCCGCATTGTAGTAACCGATGACATGTTCATCCGTGTGCATGCCACGCGAGGCTATGGAGATACTATGCATATCGATGCCAGCGACTTGGAGTTCCTTGATCGCGTGCTCAGCCTGTTCATGTGTCTCGTAGACAGCGACTATTGAATTGCTAGTGCTCATCTGGTTCTCCGTATTTCTGGTTAAATGTTTGCGGTAAGCCTCAGACTTCGAGAATGTTCATTGCTTTGAATTGTTCAGTATCGAGCTCAACGGGCCGAGGGTCGCGGGCCTGCCTGCTGGGGCGAGCTTGTCGACGGGCAGCACAGTTCCGGCCGGGAAGATAATGATCTGAATTGAGCCCCAGCCATCATCCGCTGTAGTGCCAGCTTGCTTGCCCAAGCCAAGGGTCTTCACCTGGCTGTCGTCAAATCCGTAATTCTCCACCAGGTACTCGCGCACTACCATCGCCCTTGCTTCGCTCAAGACCTGATCCTTCTGTGTATCGCCTTCCATGCCGGTTGATACGACGATGACCGCATATCCAAATTGGTTCTGTGCAAGATATTCGCCACCGGCATTGAGTGGCTTCTCATTTTTCAGCTTTGCAGTGTCGCGATTCTCAAAGAGTTGTTTGGCTGCGAACGTAAATGTTTTCAACGGCACATCCTGCGGCAGGGCGCTGATCTTGTTGATGGACAGAGCGGCTGAGTCCTCGTAGCCGCGCTTCTTGAAAAATCCGCGTAGAAGGAAGTTCTGCTTGAGGGCTTCCATATTCTCATGGAAGTCTGTCACACCGGCCTGAGCCTGAGTCATTGTTGTATTGAGGGTGGCGGTGGACTGTTGAAGATTGTTATAGAGCTGCTTGTCATTCACCAGCGCTCCCACTGTGCCCTGGCCAGAGTCGATCTTCTCGCTTACCGAGTTCAAATGTCCCGTAGCTGAAGCTGCATTCATGATCGCCACTTGGCTGCTGTCAAGAATCGTGCTTGCCTTTTTGAATAGATCAGACAGTTGTAGAGGGGGTCTACTTTGGATCATCTGGCCATTGTTGACCTCAGCCTGCTGATCAGAGCCGAATGTGATTGCTACATACTGGCTTCCCAGCACACCAGCAGTTTCAATGGAAGCGACTGAATCCTGTTTGATGATCTCGTGCGTGCTCCGATCCAAGTCCATCACGACCGTTACCTTGCCGTCAGGCGTATGTGGCAACTGAATGCTGCGCACAGTACCGCTATGGACTCCGCCGACCTGCACATCAGCACCTGCCGCCAAGCCTGCTACATTTTCAAACTGCGTCTTCAGTTGGTAAGTGGAGCGAAATAGATACTCCTTGCTTCCAATGATGAAGATTCCTGCCGCCAAAATGGCAAGTGTCAATACGATAAATGCGCCCAGTCTTGCTACTCTCGACATAATTCCTCCTACGATTGCTTTAGAAATTCTTTTACGAACAGGATGTCGCTTTGTTGAAGGTGCTCGAAACTGCCTTCGATCACAACTTTTCCCTTGTCTAACAAGGCCAGACGGCTTGCGATAGTCTTCGCGCTGTGCAGGTCGTGCGTCACGACGATAGATGCCATCTGACGCTCGCGCTGTAGTTTGAGTATCAGTTCATCTATCTCATCTGAGCTGATGGGGTCAAGACCGGCCGTGGGCTCGTCCAGCAGCAGGATCTCCGGCTCCAACGCCAGTGCACGCGCCAGTGCTACGCGTTTCTGCATACCACCGGAAATATCGGAGGGCATGGTGGTGTGATTGCTTACCAGCCCGACCTCTGTTAGTAGATGATCGACCCGCTCATCACGTTCTGACTTCGACATCCCTCGGCGATGATGTGCAAGTGGAAACGCAACGTTCTCCGCGACGGTCATTGAATCGTAGAGCGCCGATTGCTGAAAGAGGAAACCCATCTTCATTCTGATCTGATTCAGTTGATCAAGAGACAGGCCGTTGATGTTCTTTCCGTACAAGGAGACCGTCCCAGCTTGAGGGGTTGCGAGACCGATAATGAGCCGCAAGAGAACGCTCTTGCCAGTTCCGCTTCGCCCGAGCACGGCAAGTGTCTCTCCATGGCTTACGCTCAAACTCACACCATCCAGAACCACATGGTCGTCGAATTTCTTGTGCACGTTGTCGACTTCGATGAGGGGTAAACGGGCATCCGGCAGATGCTCTTTCGTGAAATCCGGTATTTCATAGGCCGTAGACATAGATTTGATCCTTGATCCGAAACCTTAAGGGAAGACAACAAGTATCAATTTCACCAATACAACGTCGGCCATGATGACAAAGAGCGATGCAAGCACCACAGAATTAGTTGCTGCGCGTCCGACGCCGGCAGCTCCGCCGCTGGTACGCATTCCTTCAAAGCATGCGATCAAACCAATGATGAGGCCATAGACGGTGGTCTTGAATGTGGGCGGCATAAA
>CAIMNN010000062.1 GCA_903842845.1 uncultured Acidobacteriaceae bacterium
GATCTTTCCCGCAGCATAGGACCCGATGCCCTCGAAGACATTCTGAATTGTAATGTCAATTTTCTCGCCGTTGGGGCCGTTGAGCTTGCCGGGAGCAATCGAGCCGCCATAAAGCAGCATGCCGGGAATATCCAGCCGGCACAGCGCCATGATGATGCCGGGCATGTTCTTGTCGCAGCCGCCGATGCCGACGAGGCCGTCAAAAAGATTGCCGCGTGCGACCAATTCGATGGAGTCGGCGATAACTTCGCGCGAAACCAGCGAAGCCTTCATGCCCTGGGTGCCCATGGTGATGCCGTCGGAGATGGTGACGGTGTTGAACTCCATGGGCGTGCCGCCCGCCTCGCGGATGCCTTCCTTTAGAGCTTCAGCAATCTCGCGCAGATGCACATTGCAGGTGCCGATCTCGGTCCATGTGTTGGCGATGCCGATGATCGGTTTGTGCAGGTCTTCCTTGCTGAAGCCGGAGCCGCGCAGGTAAGAACGCGAGGCGGCCCGGCTGGGGCCCTCTGTCAACGGAATGCTTTGGCGTTTGCCTTCGACTGTCATGTGCTTTTTAAAAACCCTGTGAGCTTCTAGCTCCTGGCTTGTAGCGCCAGATTGTCGATGCTGCGGTTTTCATGGTGCCGGCTGCTACTTTGCCTTCAGCCAGCCGGCTTGGTCGTGCTTTGCTTCAAAGGTGTCCAATGCCGCCGCGTGGCGCAGCGTGAGGCCAATGTCGTCCAAGCCTTCAAGCAAGCAGAACTTTCGGAACGGATCCACTTCAAAAGTCGCACGGAAGCCGTGAATGTCCGTCACGGTCTGCTCTTCAAGAGACACGGTCAACTGGTATCCGGGAATGGTCTTGGCGTTATGCAGCAGTTCAGCCACCTGCTCTTCACTCAGCCTGACCAGCACGATGCCGTTCTTTCCGGCGTTGGAAAAAAAGATGTCAGCAAATGTCGGTGCAATCACGGCGCGGAATCCGTAGTCCGAGAGCGCCCATGCGGCGTGCTCGCGGCTGGAGCCGCAGGCAAAGTTCTTGCCCGCAATGAGTATTTGAGCGCCCGTGTAGCGCGGGTCGTTCAACTCGAATGCGGGGTCCGGATCGCCGGAGGGGGTGTTGCGCCAGTCAAAAAAGAGAAAGTCCCCATAGCCGGTGCGCTCAATGCGCTTGAGAAACTGCTTGGGAATGATCTGGTCAGTATCCACGTTGCTCCGGTCAAGCGGAGCGGCCACGGCGGTTAGTGTGCGAAAGGGTTCCATTAGGCCTTTACCTCCTGCGTAGCCGGCTCGTTTACCTTCCAGCCGCGAATGTCCACAAAGTGCCCTGCAATGGCAGCCGCGGCGGCCATCTCTGGTGACACCAAGTGCGTGCGTCCTCCACGCCCCTGCCGACCTTCAAAGTTGCGATTACTGGTCGAAGCGCAGCGCTCGCCGGGGGAGAGAATATCCGGGTTCATGGCCAGGCACATGGAGCAGCCGGGCTCACGCCAATCAAATCCAGCCTCGCGGAAGATGATGTCAAGCCCCTCGGCCTCGGCCTGGGCCTTGACTGCCTGCGAGCCTGGAACCACCATTGCGCCCACTCTGCCTGCGACCTTGTAGCCAGCGGCGATGCGGGCAGCGGCGCGCATATCTTCAATGCGGCCGTTGGCGCAGGAGCCAATAAAGACGCGGTCAATCAAGACCTCTTCCATGGGCGTACCAGCCTGAAGACCCATGTA
>CAIMNN010000063.1 GCA_903842845.1 uncultured Acidobacteriaceae bacterium
CCGCGCTGGTGGCTTGATCAGACCGCCTCCCCCCGCGCCATTTTCACCCTCTGAATCTCCAATAAAAATAACACAAACCAAACAAAATAGTAGACTTACAAAACCACCAAAAACTCCAAAACCCTGTCCAAAATCATCCAATTTCGTCCTAATCTAGCTTCAATCTGCTCAAATTCGCCTTAATTCGTCCGCTCAATCGCTAGAGCAACAGCGTTGCCTCCGCCCAGGCATAACGCTGCAATTCCCTTGTTTTTCCCCCGCTGTTCCAGTGCATGTACCAGCGTCACCAGAACGCGCGCTCCACTCGCGCCAATCGGATGCCCAAGCGCCACAGCTCCGCCGTTCACATTCACCTTCGCCGCGTCCAGCCCAAGCTCCTGAATCACCGCCAGCGCCTGAACGCTAAATGCCTCATTCAACTCGAATAAGTCCACCTCGTCCAGCGTCCAGCCGGCCTTCGCAGCCACCTTCCGCACCGCGTCTATCGGAGCCAGGCTCATCCACTCCGGCGCGCGCCCCGCCGTCGCCTGCGCCCGTATCACCGCCAAAGTATTGATTCCCAACGACTTGGCCAGCTCCTCACTAGCCACCACCAGCGCCGCCGCACCGTCGCTGACTCCAGGAGCGTTGCCAGCGGTCACCGTTCCACCATCCTTGAACGCCGGCTTCAGCTTCGCCAAAATCTCCACCGTCGTCTCCGGCCGAACCGCCTCATCCGCCGCAAACTCCTTTGGATTCTCACCTTTACGCGCCGCCGGAATCTCCACCGGCACAATCTCCGCCGTGAAGCGCCCTTCGCGCGCCGCCTCCGCCGCCCGCCGGTGGCTCTCGGCTGCAAACGCGTCCTGCTCGGCGCGGGTAAACCCATATTTATCAGCCACCAGCTCCGCGCAAACCCCCATATGGTAGTTGTTGTAGACCTCCCAGAGGCCGTCGTGAATCATGGCGTCGACAAGCTGGCCGTTGCCCATGCGGTAGCCGGTGCGCGCTTGCGGCAACAAGTAGGGCGCGTTGGACATGGACTCCATTCCGCCAGCGACGACTAGCTCCGCATCACCTACTGCAATGGCCTGTGCGGCGAGCGAGACAGCTTTGAGGCCGGAGCCGCAGACCATGTTCACGGTCAGCGCGCCGACTTCATTTGTGAGTCCGCCATGCAGCGCGGCTTGACGTGCGGGATTTTGTCCGAGTCCGGCTTGGAGGACGCAGCCCATCACACATTCGTCGACCGCAGGTGGATCCAATCCTGCGCGGCGAACGGCTTCGCGCACAGCGAGCGCGCCAAGTTGTGGAGCAGTGAAGCCGGCGAGAGAGCCTTGAAATTTTCCGAGTGGAGTGCGGACGGCGGAGAGGAGGACGGCGTTTTTCATATCGAAGTTATTGTAGTCCGCAGAATGAAAGTTGTGGAGTAGTCCAATATAGAGCAGACGGACTAGATACGGCCAGCTGCTTTGAGGGCTTGGATCTCATCGTTCGTGAAAACGCGTGAGCGGATAAGGAAACGTTGGCCGGTTGGTCCTTCGAGCGAGAACATTCCGCCGCGGCCAGGAACGACGTCGAGCGTGAGTTGGGTGTGCTTCCAGTATTCGAACTGGCTTTTGCTCATGTAGAAGGGTTCGCCGTCGACTTCGCCGAGTTGCACGTCGGAGTCGCCGACGATAAATTCGCCGCGCGGGTAACACATCGGCGAGCTGCCATCGCAGCATCCGCCGGATTGGTGGAACATCAGCTCGCCGTATTTTGCGTGCAGCGTGCGGACGAGCACGATTGCGGCATCGGTGGCGAGGACTTGAGGAGGATAGTTCACAGTTGTCAGTTCTCAGTTCTCAGTTTAGAGAAAACAGTTCTCAGTTCCTTGTGAAGAATGCTCAGTTCAGAGAGAAATGAATCAGGAATCGCCGGAAGACCGATTCCTGATTTTGTTTGAACTGAGAACTGACGACTGGGAACTGACAACTGCTGTTTAAAAGAAGCCAAGCTTCTTGGGGCTGTAGCTGACCAGAAGGTTCTTGGTCTGCTGGTAGTGGTCGAGCATCATGCTGTGAGTTTCGCGGCCGATGCCGGATTGCTTGTATCCGCCGAAGGCTGCATGCGCGGGATAAGCGTGATAGCAGTTGGTCCACACGCGGCCTGCCTGAATGTTGCGGCCGAAGTGGAAGCAGCGGTTGGCGTCGCGGCTCCAGATGCCAGCGCCGAGACCGTAGAGCGTGTCGTTCGCGATCTGGAGAGCTTCGTTTTCGTCCTTGAAGGTGGTCACCGAGACGACGGGGCCGAAGATCTCTTCCTGGAAGATGCGCATCTTGTTGTTGCCGTGGAATACGGTCGGCTGCACATAGTAGCCGCCTTCGAGGTCGCCGGGCAGGATGGCGCGCTTGCCGCCGGTAAGCAACTCGGCGCCTTCCTTTTTGCCAATGTCGATGTAGCTGAGGATTTTTTCGAGCTGTTCGCTTGAGGCCTGCGCGCCGATCATCGTCGCCGCGTCCAGCGGGCTGCCCTGCACGATTGCCTTGACGCGTCTCAATGCGCGCTCCATGAACTTGTCGTAGATCTTTTCGTGGATGAGCGCGCGGCTGGGGCAAGTGCAGACCTCGCCCTGATTGAGCGCGAACATGACGAAGCCTTCGATGGCCTTGTCGAAGAAGTCGTCGTCTTCGCGGCAGACGTCGTCGAAGAAGATGTTCGGCGATTTGCCGCCGAGTTCGAGTGTGACCGGGATGAGATTCTGGCTGGCGTATTGCATGATGAGGCGGCCGGTGGTTGTTTCGCCGGTGAAGGCGATCTTTGCGACGCGCGAGCTTGAGGCGAGCGGCTTGCCGGCTTCGAGGCCGAAGCCGTTGACGATGTTGAGAACGCCTGCGGGGAGCAGGTCGCCTATGAGTTCCATCAGCACAAGAATGCTGGCCGGTGTTTGTTCGGCGGGTTTGAGCACAACGCAGTTGCCGGCTGCGAGTGCGGGTGCGAGTTTCCAGACGGCCATCAGGATGGGGAAGTTCCATGGGATGATCTGGCCGACGACGCCGAGCGGCTCGTGGAAGTGATAGGCGACAGTCTCGTGGTCGATTTCTGAAATTGTGCCTTCCTGCGCGCGGATGCAACCGGCGAAGTAACGGAAGTGGTCGATAGCGAGCGGCATGTCGGCAGCGCGGGTTTCGCGGATTGGCTTGCCGTTGTCCCAGGTCTCGGCGAGCGCGAGGAGTTCGAGATTGTCTTCCATGCGCTGGGCGATCTGGATAAGTATGTTGGCGCGATGAGTGGGGCTGGTTTTGCCCCACATCTCTTTCGCCGCATGAGCGGCGTCGAGTGCTTTCTCGATGTCTTTCTCGTTGGAGCGGGGAATCTCGCAAAAGACCTCGCCGGTGACCGGCGTGATGTTCTCAAAATATTGGCCGCTGATGGGTTCCACCCATGTGCCGCCGATGTAATTGCCATAC
>CAIMNN010000064.1 GCA_903842845.1 uncultured Acidobacteriaceae bacterium
GGAACCATGTCGCTCGCCAACCGAATCCCATATCGCATCGCACGGTCGCGCAAGTTCTCATACGCACCCTCGCCGCCCAGCGCCTCCGCAATCCGGTAATCAAACAGCGAGTACGCGCTCGCCACTGCATCCGTGTTCCCGCACAACTGCTTGATCGTCTTCGAGGCCCTGCTCCGCTCCCAAATTCCAATCAACCACAGCGCATTCATTCCACGCGCGGCCAACGTCTCCAGCTCCGCATCAGGAATCTGATCCAGCGTACGAATCTCGCGCCCATAAAACCGGCTCAACTGCGCCAACCACACAAACGTGCTCTTCGCTATCAACACCGTGTTCGGCATCCACTGCGTGTCCGGCGAAAACTTTTCGTACTCGTGCGCTATCTCGGCAAAGTTGGGAACATGCCCCTCCGCCTCCGGCCCGCCCTGGTGTCCGCGCCGCGCCGCCTCGCGCTCACTCGCCGCCGCATTCTCCGCCGGCGGATGATACTGCTGCCATATCGCCAGCTCTTCTTCGTGCAAAATCTCCGCAGCCGTTTGCAGCAGCTTATCCAACTTGTCTTTCACCAGTGGCCGCCACAACTTACGAATCAGCTCCATCTGGTCGGCCAACGACCGCGGCGCTCCTTCTATCGGCGCACGCAGCAGCTCGATCAAACTCATCGGCCCTTCGTCCGGCACGTCGATCTTCGGCCGCGTCGCAAAAAACGCCGTCAACCCCGACGTTACCAATCGGTAAACACTCCCGCGCTCCACATCCGTCTCGCGGAACAGCTCTTCAAACGGCTCAAACGCAGGATTCCGATTCGCCAGCCACAGCAGCACCAACTCCTCAAATGCCGCCTCACGATGCCTCATCCCATCAGTCACGCCCTGCAACCACTCCTCAGCGCTCACCTTCCCCGCATACACATCCGCGCCGGGGAACTCCTCCACAAACCGCAGCAGCAACTTCTCAACCCACTCATCGCCCACGCGCTGCTCAAACCAATTGAGCGCGCCCTTCAAAACCTCAGGGTCCAGCTCCTCGCGATACTTCTCAAATAAAAGATGGCTCGCCTCGTCTATCAGCCCCATCGCATACAAATGCGCGGCGTGCACGGCCTGCTTGGGATTGTGCTCCGCATCGCGCACTTTATTCATGCGGTACGTCAGCTCGCGGCAAAGCGCAACGCTCCCGGCAATCACGTTCCCATCAAATGAAAACAGCGTCCCGGCGAACTGATACCGTTCCCGCGCCTTCCGTGCTATGTGGAACTCCATCATCGCCCCGTGCTCCCGAACTGCTTACTAATAATAGATGTCCATCGATGCGTTGGTCTCAGAATCAATTGAATCCGAATAAAGCTCGGGTGCCCCCGGTCCCTCGCATTTGGGGACCGGGGATAGAACAACCTACCCCAGCCTCTTCTTCACATCGCTAACGAACTCCCCATCCTTCAAGCCCTCTTCCACCAGTGACTCCAAATTTATCTCCACATTCGCCCTCGCACCCGTCTCCGCCGCAGTCGCCAAAGCAATCGCCGTCGTCAAATCCGATGCCATGCGCGGATTCGTCACCGCTCTCAACCCCGCCGCACTCTTCCCAATCTCACGCGCCGCCTCAACCACGCTCAGCGGAACCAGCGTCGCCTCCTTCAGCGCCGCTACAATCCCCGCCTTCGCCGCAGCCTCATCACTCGCGTCTTTCGCTGCCTTGTACGCCCCGCGCACCAACTCGTATGACTCTGCATCCGCATCCACCGCAGCCTTCATCGCCTCGCGCAGCTCAACCATCCGCTTCATCGCCGCGCCCAGCTCCGTGTCATATTGCAGGTAAGCCTTCTTCCCACGGCTCATCCCAGCAACCATCCCGGCCAAGCCCGCAGCCATCGCCGCAGCCGCCGCACTCGCGCTGCCTCCGCCCGGAGTCGCCGTCGGAGCGGCCAACTGCTCGACGAAGGGTTCGACACCGGCCCTCAATCCGCCCACCGCCATCTGACCGCCCATCACTCCGGCCAAACGATTCTCCAGCACCAGCGACGAATCAAAATTCTCCACCTGCAAAAACCACTCCGCCGCATCCTCCAACGCGCGCTTCGGAATCAGCCCCACAATCTCGCTCGCGACCGGCGCCACTCCATACCGCGCCGCCTCGCGCTTCACAAACTCAAACACGCGATGCACCGGCGTCTGCTCAAAATCCGTCAGGTTCATCGAGACCTGCGCCATACCGCGCACCAAAAAACCCGCGCCCTTCACAAACCGGAACCCGCCATTCGAGAACCGCACCGCCTTGGCAATCTTCTTCGCAATCTCAACATCCGTCGTATTCAAAAACACGTTGTAGGCGACCAAAAATTTCCGCGCACCCACCGCCGTCACGCCCGCCGTCGGATGCACCTTCGCCTCGCCGAAATCCGGCTTCCGCTCCGGCTTCACACCAATCTCATCGCGAATCCCCTCGAACTGCCCCTTCCGCACCGCCTCCAACCCAACCCGCTCAGGCCGCGTCGCCGCCGCCTCATACAAGTAAGTCGGAATCCCGTACCGCGCCGCAATCTCGCGCCCCACCTCGCGCGCCATATCCGCGCAATCCTCCAGCGTCACGCCCTCAATCGGGATAAACGGCACCACGTCCGTCGCGCCCATCCGAGGATGCGCGCCCTGGTGCTTCGTCAAATCAATCAGCTCAGCCGCCTTGCCCACACCAGCTAACACCGCCGCCTTCACCGCCTCCGGCTCGCCAACCAAAGTGATCACGCTGCGGTTGTGGTCGCTGTCGCTCTCGCGGTCCAGCAACCACACGCCCTCGCGCTGCATCGCGGCTACTATTGCGTCAACCTTGGCGGCATCCCGCCCCTCAGAAAAATTCGGAACACACTCAACAAGTCTCTTCATACGGCAAGAAGAATACGCGTTGACGCGTAGAGTGGGCAACACTGCAATGATTGAACAGAAGCAGTCTGAATTGTGTATCAATTAAATAATGTCTTCACCTGACACTTCCATAGATAAGCGCATTTTATTCCACGTACTCTACCGATGGAGGCCGTTTCTGTACTAGGGTCACAGCATATCCAAGGAAGTGCTGAAAAAGATATTTGGTTATTCGCAATTTGAATAATATCTGAGCTCGCTGATTGCGGAATACGTTTACAAAGTTCTTCAATGGTTTTTCCGCGATCTGAAATTGAATAATGAAATGTCAGTTGCAATTCATTCCTGTCTTCAGAACAGGATGCGCAAGTATATGTGGCATCATGTGCATATTGGGCACTATGTTCTCGTAACATCGCTGGTCCATCAAGAGCAGTTGTAGACAGCACCAGGCCATTTTTATCTAAAATAACCTTCACATGAACATCGCCGCTTACTCGCGCAGCCTGAGCTATCTTTGGATATTCTGCGTTGTTCAATTTCACAATCGCAGGTCCTCGCGAATCCCCTGCGACCGGCGCAGTTGTTTGCGCATCACTCATCACCGCTGATGTGGCAAGTACAAAAATTAATTGAATAAACAGCTTCTTCATACCAACCATTAAACAACAAGAGCCGAATGGCAGCCCGAAAAATTCAATCGAGCGCAATTACGTTGGTTGTAATGCTGCGTCTAAGGGAAGTGCCGGGTGCCCCATCCATCGCGCACTTTGCGATGGGTGGGAATCGATGCTCTAAATCTGCATGCTTTGTGAAGAGCAACAGCTTCAGCCATCCCGGCCAGCAATCAGAGTTGTATACTCAAAGCGTCAGCCCTTCCCCCCGAGCCAGAACTAACAGGAGTGTCAAACATGCCC
>CAIMNN010000065.1 GCA_903842845.1 uncultured Acidobacteriaceae bacterium
ATCAGCATTTTCTTCGGCATGGGCTAAATACGTGCATGGAGGCAAAAATGATATTGCTTGAGTACGTTTATGAGAGATGCAAGGAAATGGGGCTGATCAGCACGCAGTATGAATTTAGTGAACTGTGTGGCAGGAACACGAGTTGGTTCAGCGCCAGTAAATCGCGCAATCTGCCTATCAGCACTGAAGCGGCGTTGAACCTGAGCGTGAGATTGCGTGAATTTGCGGCGACGTTGAGCTGCAGGCAGGCGCGAGCAGCGAAGCAGTTGAGCAGGACACTGATGGTGATGGTGACGGAACGTGCGGGGACGGGACGATGAGATTTTTCGAATTTGCCAACCCCATTGAACCGTCAGCCACACAAGCATTCCCCCACGCAGGCGTCTGCCGACGCCATTGCGCAGCGAGAGAAACAGCTGAAGAAGGACAAGGCACAGGTCGCGGTGAAGGCGGCACGCGACAAGCTGAACGATGCCACCGCTAAGGCAGCCAACGTGGGGACCGCGCCATAGCGTTAGCCGTCGCCGTAGATCTGTCGTGCCCTTTCGGTTTCCGCAATTATCCGCCCCTTGTGCTCTGCTTCGTCGGCATTGGCTTCGGCATAGCGACTGCGGAAGTGGGCATCGGTGGTGATCGGCACGATCTCCTTGTGCTCGATGCGCACCAGCTGGAATTCCCTGCGGGCGACCAATTGTGCGTCAACCAGCGCCTCCGTCGGAATACGCTGTTTGTAATAGATGGCGTCGTGCACGACCAACAGCGGCTCCATGCCCGTCTGCGACCTGACTGACCCGATGAACAGCCTCGTTATCTCCGTCTCGCAGCACTGGTAGATCCACGCCAGCTTCTGCGCCTTGTTCCGCTTCTTCCCGTCTTTTGTTGGGATGTAGGTCCTGCCGTACCATTCGAAGCCCTTGCTGCTGAACTTGCGGTCGATGAGGTCGTTGACCGCCTTCAGTTCCTCGTCGATGTACCTGAACGTCGAATGGCTCATCAGCGCGTCATACTGATCCTGTGTCAGCGCTTTGCGGATCGCGTTGTGGGTGTTGTTGACCGTCTTAGCGCCGAACCCGAGCGCGGTGAACACCATCTTTATGCGGTCCTCGCTCACGCCAATGTCGGCAGCAATCTTCTGCCGTATCGCAGTCCTGTTGTTGATGTAGGATTCCAAGCTGGCCGTGTAGATGTGCTGACCGCTATCTTCTGCAATGGCCTTCGCCAGCGACGTCATTACAGCGAAGGAATGGGCTTGGAAATCGTACTGGTGACACACGCCAAGTGCGGCGTTGCGGACCTCCTTACGCTGCGTCTGCAAGCTAATGCCCTTGCCGTAGCTGCGGCCGCAGTCGGTTTCCTCATGCACTTCTGGCAGGCAGTGGTGGCCGTCGCGTTCGACAGCCAGGCTCAAAGTGTCCAAAGCGGCCTTCTTGTTTTCGATAATCTTCTGCTTGTAGCGGCCATCGGCAGTCTGTTTGGCCGTGTCCCCGCATTTGGTGATAAAGGCGTTAAGAGAATCCACGTCGATTGGGATGAATATGTTTGCGTTTGTGATATTAGATTTAATCGAAGCTGGCGTCGTTGGTTTGTATAAATTTGACAGGTAATCACTCAACTCATCGATAATCATATGTGCGTATCTATCGGATAAAATCACCTTGCTGTTGCGACCTGTGTGCCCCTTCATAACAGTTGTAACCAG
>CAIMNN010000066.1 GCA_903842845.1 uncultured Acidobacteriaceae bacterium
GGGCACTTCTTCGGCATCAGTATTCATCGGCTATTCAACACCCGACCTGCTCTCCGCAAGCCCGAATACCATTTACGTCGGCCCTGGCTGTGTTGTGGGCGCCAATGATGGTGTGCCTGCTTATTGCAGTGCCACACCCAACTGGTATTTCACGCAAGGCACACCCATTACGATCGGTGTTACAAGTTTCACCAATGTCTCTGATTTTGAAAATACACGCATCATGACCAGCTTCGTTTGCCAGTAACAGCACCCCTATTGCGGAACCTAAGTGGAAGGGTGGACAGCCCTTCCACTTTTTTATTTGATGTCACTCCACGCATACTGCACCACCCCACCCTGTTGTGCTATGCTCCTCGCCTTGGGAGAAGAAAATCTCTTCCATACTCCCGTGTGAACCAACCACGGAAGCTCTTAACGCGGAGGATTTGTATGAAAGTTGAGTTCACTGCACGTCAGGTCAAGCTCACCAAATCCATGCAGAATCATGCGGACGAAGCTTTGGAGCGTATCGGCCGCATCCTGGGAAAAACAGCAAGTGCTGAGATCATTCTCTTCGCCGAGCGGCGCGAGCACGTCGCCGAAATTCGACTCAAGCTGCGCCAACAGACGCTCGTCGCCACCGGCCGTGATGAAGCGCCAATGGGCGCGCTACGCAAGGCGCTTGTCCACATCGAGCAGCAGGCCCGCAAAAGCCACGAGCGCCAGCGCGACAAGAAGCGCCTGCCCAAGGAAGAGACGGCCATGGCCACACCGCCCGTCTCGCGGCAAAAGACGCGGCCATCGTTTGGCCCGTCGCCAGATAACTTCGAAGATACTTTGCAGCTTGAAAGCCACGACGGCCACGTGCAACCGGCCACAAAGCCGCGCAAAAGCAAGCTCAAAACTGAAATTCCCGTGCACAGCTTTCCGCAGCGCAAAAAAACTGTCGAACCGCACATCCTGCACGCCAGCGACGCCGTCGTCCTGCGCCCCATGTCCATCGAGCAGGCCGTCAAAGAGGCTGAGTTCCAGGACCGCGACCTGCTCATCTTCCGCACTCCTGACAACCAGCAGTACGTCCTCCATCGCCGCCGCAACGGCCAGATGGAACTCGTGGAAATGCCGTAAGGCTGGGGACAAAGGGAACTCGCGTTCTCTTAGGATGCGACTCTGTCCCTTTGTCCCTTTGTCCCAATCTTGCTAAGATGTGCGCATGGCCACATCGCGCAAAAAGCCGACCAAAATTGTGAAGGCAAAGAGCAAAAAAGCCGGCACTTCGCCCACTAAAAACAAGGAGCTGGTCATCGTTACCGGCATCAGCGGCTCGGGCAAGGCCAGTGTTCTGCGCGCATTTGAGGATATAGGTTTCCAGGCGGTCGAGAATCTTCCGCTCGAGCTGTTACCCAACTTCGCCGAACTTGTCCGCGGCTCCGCTGAAATTTCGCAGGCCGCCATCGTCGTCGACATTCGCGAAGGCCAAACCCTGGACCGTTTCCCCGACATTCTCAAGATAGTCAAAAAGCTCATCCACACGTCGGTTGTTTTTCTCGACGCGCAGGACCCCATCCTGGTGCGGCGTTATTCTGAGACACGCCGCCCGCATCCGTTGCGCCGCATGCAGACCGTGGCCCGCTCCATCGTTGAAGAGCGCCAGGTTCTCGATCCAATTCGCAACGTCGCGGATTTTTTGATAGACACTTCGAACTTCAACATCCACGAGCTGCGCGCGCACATTCAGGCCCGCTTCGGCGCTGAGGAGAAGGTCAACAACCTGCTCGTCTCCTGCCTCAGCTTCGGATACAAAAACGGCGTGCCCCTCGACGCCGACCTCGTCTTTGACGTTCGCTTTTTGCCCAATCCGCACTTTGTGCCGGAGTATCGCAAGCTCACCGGGCTCGACCCACGGGTCGCATCGTTCGTGCGCAAATTTCCGCAGACCGGCGAGTTCCTCACCAAGCTCACCGATATGCTTCTCTTCCTGCTGCCGCATTACGTCGCAGAAGGGAAGAGCTACCTGACGATAGGCTTCGGCTGTACAGGCGGCCAGCACCGTAGCGTGATGATGGCCGAAGAAATGGCCAAGCGCCTCAAAAAAGCCGGCTTCTACGTAAAGGCCGTGCATCGCGATATGCCGAGGTAGTGATGAATAATAGGATTATGTCATGTGGGCAAAGAGATTGCTCGTAATGCCGCAAGCGTTCTGATTCTATATTCGTCCGGTAAAAGTGGTTTGTTTTCCAGGTCATAAAGGCCCATGCGTTCCGTTTCAACATGGATAAGATATTCGAGTATTTCTTTATCGGAAGCAGCTCGTTTCAGTAATCCATATACATCGTTAATGTAAATGTCATATTCATCAGCAGCCGTTGGTTCGTCCTTTATGCCAATGGGGTCCCATTCATCCATAAGCGCACGACAAATTTTATCTCGAATTTCTTGGAGTTGTACCTTGCTTAACATGGCAATTGCTTTCTGAGTATTATGCTGTTGATTTTGTAAATTTGCGTTTATCCCCGCTCCAACTCGGTAAACATCTCATCCAACCCTACTCGTATCTCGGTTCCTGCGACGGTCAATTCGCCGTTGCGAACCAACTCCAGGCCGTTGCTGCCCGCCCGGTAAGCAACACGGCGCAGTGAGTCGATCACCCACACATGCTCCACGCCAAAGTGCAGGTACTCGTTCGCCTTGGCTGCGACCTTGGGAATGGTATCTTCGGGCGACATAATTTCTATCGCAATCAACGGCGCATCCGTGAGTATCTGGCCAACTTTTGCATCCCCGCGCACAACTGTCACATCCGGGACTCGAAATTGACGGGCAGCAATCTGCACCCGCAATTCGGGATAAACTTCAACGTTCCACTCTCGCCGACGAACGGCAAAAAGCACAACAAGGAATCGCTGCAATGTCGAATGGTCTTTCTCGCCCAAGTTGCGCGCCTCCAATACTCCATCTGCATACTCGCAATCTGGCTCGTATGCCGTTGACAGATACTCTTCAACGGTAACAAGGTTCTCGAATGCGCTCTGCGTGGCCATGAAATTAGTATGCTCCCAAATTCAAATGAATTGCAATTTTTATCCGGTGCTACCCGACCGTTTCACATTTCATAATTCAGTCGGGTGGACGCCTCGTCATTTTAGTGCAGTTTGCCCAAAGCTGGAGCGCGCCGGGTGGCTGTAGATGATCAAGACGTTGTTCCACCCC
>CAIMNN010000067.1 GCA_903842845.1 uncultured Acidobacteriaceae bacterium
AGGACGTGAAATACAATGTCAAGAATGCCGTTGTCACCTTGAACGGCGAAGTCGACTCCGAATTCGAACGCACCGGTGCTGAAAAAGCAGCAGCTGGCGTGCCCAACGTCAGGCAGGTCGTCAATGCAATTCAGGTAGTCAAGAATCGCAAAGCCAGCTCGTCAAATTAACCATTACAAATAAAAATGAGGTCATCTTCGGATGACCTCATTTCATTTTCATATCTCTCTAAAACCACCGCCGGCGCCTTCTAACCAGCAGTGTCACCAGCAACGCCAGCCCCACTCCAACCGCCAGCCAGAACAAGTCGCGAGTGCTGAAATCCCTGAAAAATTCCAGCCCTTCCGTTCGCATAAAAATCAAGGCAAAATTCATCACAATTCCCATTCTTTGGCCGGTTGCAAGATCTCAGGCACAACATGTCCATGCCGCGCGACTGATGCTAATTGAACAACCCCAGCAGATAACAGACCAGCAGGATCAACAGTATGGTGCCAAGACCGATGCCCGCACCGCCGCCACTGCCCCAACGGTTGTAACCGTAGTAGCCGGCGCCGCCTCCAAATACAAATATCAAAACGATGATCAAAATTATCAGCATCATAAAAACTCCTTCGCTCCGGGTTTTCGCCCGTGCTCTTTTCAGATTTGTTCGTACCGCATCGCATTGGAGTGCCACTGTAACCA
This sequence comes from uncultured Acidobacteriaceae bacterium, assembly GCA_903842845.1. Taxonomy (GTDB): domain Bacteria; phylum Acidobacteriota; class Terriglobia; order Terriglobales; family Acidobacteriaceae; genus CAIMNN01. Next base: position 688 of record CAIMNN010000067.1, read on the forward strand.
GCACGCCACTAACACTGGATTCAGCATCCAACAATCTACAACCTACTGACTGCCCCAAACTGCACACTTCGCTCCCCCTCCATAAATCATTCGCTTGTGCAATCTTGTACAGCCTGATGCTCCTCGCCGCACTCATGCTCAAGGTAAGGCACATTCCTTGCAAAGGAGAATTCAATGTTTGAATCCACAGATGAGATGGTTCTCGTCGGCGCCAGTATCCTCATTCTCGTTGTCCTCGCATCGATCGCGTTTTATTTCAGTCGGCGCTCTGAAGCGGCCTATTCACCGGAATTCTTCGGACCTGAGTACGACCAGGACCTGCGCAAGCAAAGCGACCTGAGCGAAAACGAATCGTGGCAGGCCGATTATGAAACACGCTTCACCCCCTTCCGCCTCCGCGATCCTGAGCGGGAAACACCACGCTCAAGGGCCAGTAACTCGGCTGATTAGATCGCCACTTATCACTGCGTGCGATATTAGCCAGATTTTCCCCCGCCAACACGCGCATCATGAACATATCGGCGCGGCCTCCCCATCCACATCTCGTCGAACCGGAAGCGCGCACAGGAGATCAAGATGCAATATCAGTTCATGGGTTACTACTTCTCTACTAACCAGCTCATCGTTGCTCTGGTTGTTCTCGTACTTGTCGCCGCCATCGCTGTCGCCTTTTTCATCCAGCGCCGCCGCACTCGCACTGCCGCATTCCGCAATCGCTTCGGCACCGAATATGACCGTGCCGTCCTGCTCCACGGCTCTGCACACAAGGCTGAATCACAACTAGCCGCACGCGAAGACCGCGTCGATGAGATGACGATTCGCGAGCTAGGCGTCACCGAGCGTGAGCGCTTTGTCACTGACTGGAAGACCGTGCAGTCTCATTTCGTTGACCATCCACAGGCTGCCGTCACTGAAGCTGACAACCTCATCAATGCGCTCCTCGAAGCCCGCGGCTATCCGCAGGCGGGGTTTGATCAGCGCGCCGACGATGTCTCCGTTCACTATCCACGCGTCATGGAAAATTATCGCGAAGCACACGCCATCGCCATACGCGCCAGCCAGCCGGAAGCAACCACCGAAGAGCTGCGCAAGGCTATGATCCACTATCGCGATATCTTCGACGATCTGCTTCAGGGCCACGTCAAAACCGCGCTCCGGTCTGCCGCGTAATCGGAGTCAACATTTCGAATCAATCCAAAGCAAAAGATAGAACCGTGCACGGCCACTTTGGGCGATTCGCCTCTGTGGCCTGCGCGTGGTTGGGTTCTACCTGGGCATTTTTGTGCGCTGGCCTGGTCGTCGTCGTTTGGATCGCAAGTGGCCCATTCCTTCACTTCTCGCAGGCATGGGTACAGGTCATCACCATCGGCACGGGTCTCGCCACATTTTTGATGGTCTTCCTCATCCTCAACACGCAAAGTCGCGATGCCCGTGCCATCAACCTCAAGCTCAATGAGGTCATTCGCGCCAACGACAAGGCACACAACCAGATGATCGACATCGAAAAGCTCAGCGACCTCGAACTCGATGAGATGCAAGCAACGTACGAACAAATTAAAGCTAGCTGGACCAAGCGCCAGAAGCAGCTCCCCGAAGAACCACCAAAGCAGTAGCACAGATCTGACCCTTGTTCTCTGCACATCCACGCATCAGCAACAACACGGAGGCTCCAAATGCCCACGCTCACTACCAAAGACGGCACTAAGATTTACTACAAGGATTGGGGCACGGGTCAGCCCGTTGTCTTCAGTCATGGCTGGCCGCTCAGTGCCGATGCATGGGAAGACCAGATGGTCTTTCTCGCATTTCAGGGCTATCGCGCCATCGCGCATGATCGCCGCGGACACGGCCGCTCCAGCCAACCCTCGAACGGCAACAACATGGACACCTATGCCGACGACCTCGCAACCCTCACTGAAACGCTGGACCTGAAAGATGCAATCCACGTCGGCCATTCAGCCGGCGGCGGGGAAGTGGCTCGCTACATCGGCCGCCACGGCACAAAGCGGGTTGCCAAGGCCGTCCTCATCGCCGCGGTTCCGCCATTGATGCTGAAGACAAACTCCAACCCCGGTGGTCTCACATTGGATGTCTTTGACGGAATTCGCACTGGCGTTCTTGCCGACCACTCGCAGTTTTTTGAGGAGCTCACTACTACCTTCTACGGAGCCAACCGTCCTGGTTCAACTGTCTCACAAGGCCTGCGCGATTCCTTCTGGCTTCAGGCAATGCAATCAGGATTGATTGGCGTGCTCGACTGCATCAAGGCATTCTCTGAAACAGATTTCTCCGCCGACCTCAAAAGTTTCGACGTACCCACGCTCATCATTCATGGCGATGACGACCAGATAGTCCCGATTGCTGACTCCGCACACTTGTCGGCAAAGCTCGTCCCCAACGCCGCGCTCAAAGTCTATCCCGGTGCCTCGCACGGCCTCTGCTCCACTCACAAGAAACTAATAAACGCTGACCTCCTGGCATTCATCCGCGAGTAGATATCTGCATCTGTAATGTCGTAGACAATTCTGCTGCGTGCTACTCGCCTATCTCCGCGCGTATCGCATCGGCAATCGCGTCCGCATGATGCCGCATCAACTCTTCGCTTTCCGCTTCTATCATCACGCGTGCCAGCTTCTCTGTCCCCGAGTAGCGGATCACCACGCGCCCCGTATCGGCCAGCTCCTTCTCCGCCTCCGCAATCTTCGCGGCAACGCTCGCAATCTCAAGCAGCGGCTTCTTCTCGCGCACGCGCACATTGACGATCACCTGCGGAAACACCTTCAGGTCTGCCGTCAACTCTTCCAGACTCTTCCCGCTGCGCGCCACTAGATCCAGAACAACAAGCGCCGTCAGCATTCCATCGCCCGTCGTCGCCAGGTGCGGAAACAGTATGTGTCCTGACTGCTCGCCCCCCAGCGCAGCGTTCGTCTTCAGCATCTCTTCCAGCACGTAACGGTCGCCAACCGGTGCGCGCAGCATCTTAATCCCTGATCGCTTCAACGCTGCCTCAAGCCCCATGTTGCTCATCGTCGTTGCAACCACCAGGTCGCCCGTCAACAGACCGCGCTCCTTCAGGTCCCGCGCAGCCAACAACAAAATCGCATCGCCGTTCACCACGCGTCCTTGCGAGTCAGCCAGCATACATCTGTCCGCATCTCCGTCAAAGGTGATGCCGACCTCGGCTCCGCGCGCTTTAACTTCACTCGCAACGTGTTCAGGATGCAGCGCCCCGCAATTCTCATTAATATTCTTTCCCGTCGGCTTCACATGCAACAGCTCATGCTTCCCGCCGATGCGCGCAAACAGCGTCGGAGCAATCGCCGCCGC
>CAIMNN010000068.1 GCA_903842845.1 uncultured Acidobacteriaceae bacterium
CGCAAAGATCATACTTCGGGAAATAAGACGGTATTCACAACTATTTGTATGGATTGCTGTCTAAACCCTCATAATCTGTAATTGGTGGGGTGGCAAGCTTTTCAAACCACGTTTCCCCTTTGAAAGGATTTTCTGATGAGCGTAGTGCAAAAGAGAACAGTTAGAAATTTGTTGATTCTGGTTGCCATGGCAGTGACCCTCGGAATGGGTTGGGCAATGGCGCAATATGAAGACGACCCGCCGATGGAAGCCGCGCGGCTTTCGTTTGCGAATGGTTCGGTCTCAGTGCAGCAGGCGGGCTCTGACGATTGGGCGCAGGCGAGCGTGAATTTTCCGCTTGGGCCGGGCGACCGCTTGTATGTAGACCAGAACAGCGTGGCGGAGATACAGATAGGCCGCACCTATGTACGCATTGGAGCGGGCACGGACCTGTCGGTGGTTGAGATATCGCCGCGGCATATAACGCTGGGCTTGGCGCAGGGTTCAGTGCACGTGCATACGTTTGGATTTTGGCCGAAGCAGGAGCTGATCCTCAGCACGACAAGCGGTGCGTTGAATATGGGCCGCGAGGCGGAGTTCCGCGCCGATGTTTACCCTGAACAGCAGGCGACGGTGTTTACAAATTACAGCGGCGCGACTCATGCCTTTGCAGCCGGCGGTTACAGCACGTATGTGGGCCCTGAGGCCAGCCTGGAGCTGAGCGGCGTGAACCCGGTCTATCCGCAATTGATCGAGCCGAACCAGCCGGACGAACTGGACCGCTGGTCGATGGAACGCGATGAGCAGCTGGCGCGCTCGGAGTCAGTGCAGTATGTGAGTCAGGAAATGACGGGCTATGACGAGTTGGACGCGAACGGCAACTGGATGCCGGATTCACCGTATGGTCCGGTATGGTTCCCGAACAACGTGCCATATGGCTGGGCGCCTTATCGCTTTGGCCATTGGGTGCATCGCAGCTTCTGGAGCTGGGTATGGGTCGAGGATGAGTCGTGGGGTTACGCGCCCTTCCACTATGGCCGCTGGGTTGTGATCGATGGCCGATGGGGTTGGTTGCCGGGTCCGCGCGATGTGCATCCGGTGTGGTCGCCAGCGTTGGTGGTCTTTGGCGGCGGCGGACAGTTTGGCGGCGTGTCGGTTTGGTTCCCGCTGGGGCCGGGCGAGGCGTATCGTCCGTGGTACCACTGTAGCGACCGGTACATCGACCAGGTGAACCTCACTAACATTCGTGAGTCGCGCGTGGTGCATGTGCAGAAGACCTATGTGAACATCGTCAACGTCACCAACATCACTTATGTGAACCAGAGTGTGGGCGTAACGGCGATGCGGCATGACGACTTTGCAGCAGGCCGCGGTGCAAAGAACCAGGTGCGCATCGACCCGAAGCAAATGCAGCACTTCCAGGTGCTAGACAAGCCGACGCCGGAGCCGCCAACGAAGCAGGTCATCTTCAACAAACCTTCGCGCCCGGTTCCTGTGGAGACGACGCGGCCGCTGCTCATAAACACCGAAGGCAAGCAGGTGAAGGCGGAGCTGAATGCAAAGCCTGTAGAGCCGCCGGTGCAACAGAACCAGCCGAAGTCGTTTGGCAATCCGCTGCCGAATAGACGGCCGATTGGAAACCCGGGCGGCGGACAGCCCGGCAACGGACAAAACATTAAGAGTTTGCCGAACAATGGAATGCCGCAGAACGGTCTGCCGAACCACGGATTGCCGAGCAACGGGCTGCCGAATAACGGAACAAACAAGAACGGCATGCCGAACAATGGGCTGCCGAGTAATGGGGTTCCGAACAATGGTGTGCCAAGCAACGGGCTGCCGAATAACGGAACGAACAGGAACGGCACGCCGAACAACGGGCTGCCGAGCAATGGGGTTCCGAACAATGGAGTGCCGAGCAACGGGCTGCCTAATAACGAAAACAATCGGAATGGGTCGCCTAACAATGGTCAGCCTAATAACGGGCCGCCAAACAATGGAGTTCCGAATAATGGCCGGCCGTTCAATCAGCCGACGTCGGGAAATAATCCGACTGGCAACAATCCTCACGACAATAATCAACCAAATGGCGGGCGCAACTTTGAGCAGAACACTCAGCCCAAGTTGAACACGCCACCTCCGCCTCCACCGCCGCAACCTCAGGTGAAGACGCCGCCTCCGCCACCTCCGCCGAAACCTCAGCCCAGCAAGCCTGCGCCGAAGGACAACAAAGACAAAGACAAGAACAAGTAATTGCGAGCAATGCAAAAGAGGGGTGGTGCCAAATGGCATCACCTTTTTTTTGCACTGTGCGGCACGTTATTCTGAAGCAGGGTGAAAGTAATGGATACCGGAATATTTTCTTCTTATCGTTTGCGTGGGTTGGAGTTGCCGAATCGTATGGTGGTTGCGCCGATGTGCCAGTACTCGGCGGTGGATGGTGTGGCGAATGATTGGCACCTGGTGCATTTGGGTGCGCGAGCGCAGAGCGGCGTGGGGCTGATCATTGTGGAAGCAACTGCGGTGGTGCCGGAGGGGCGGATCTCGCCGAGTGACCTGGGGCTTTGGAAGGATGAGCAGATTGACGGCCTTGAGCGCGTGGTGAAGTTTTTGCATTCGATGGGAACGACTGCGGCCATTCAGTTGGCGCATGCGGGACGCAAGGCGAGCATGAGCGCGCCGTGGCTGGGCGAGAATTATGTACCGCCCGCGGAAGGTGGATGGAAGCCGGTTGCACCTAGCGCAGTTGCATACGCGGAGAATTATGGCGAGCCGAGCGCGCTTGATGCAGCGGGAATTAAAAATGTCATCGAGAGCTTTGTTGCCGCAGCGAAGCGCGCCGATGCGGCGGGCTTTGATGTGATTGAGATTCATGCAGCGCATGGATATTTGATCCATCAGTTTTTGTCGCCGCTGACGAACAAGCGCACCGATGAGTACGGTGGCAGCCTGAAGAACCGCATGCGGTTGGCAATCGAAGTGAGCACGGCTGTACGACGTGTTTGGCCGGAAGAGAAGCCGCTGTTTGTACGTCTGAGTGCGACGGATTGGTTGGAAGAGCAGCCTAATGACAGTTGGACTATCGCGCAGTCGGTTGAACTTGCGCGCGCGTTGAAGAAAATTGGCGTTGACTTCATCGATGTTTCAACCGGCGGCATTGCGCGTGGAATTGCGATAAAAGCTGCGCCGGGATTTCAGGTTCCGTTTGCGGAGCGCATTCGTCGCGAGGCGGAGATTCCGACCAGCGCGGTGGGATTGATAACGACGGCGGAAGAAGTTGATGCAATTCTGCTCGAAGGCAAGGCTGACCTGGTGATGATGGCGCGTGAGTTCTTGCGTAATCCGTATTGGCTGCTCAAAGTTGCGCGTGAGCGCGGTGTGAAGATGAGCTGGCCGAAACAGTACGTGCGGGCCGCGCCTGCCGATGCGCCGATGAGACAGATCAGAAAATGCAGGGGGATTACCAGTTAGATACTCCCGCGGAGATTTGCGCGCCGCGCGGAGTTGACACGCTCATATAATCGCCTTGCGGAGAGTCTAACCAGGCGATGGCAACAGCACCCATACAAAACCGGTCCGATGCAAATGCATTGATACCAGACCGGCTCTACTTCAAGATCGGCGATGTAGCGTCGATATGCGGAGTAGCGCCGTCGGTGCTGCGTTTCTGGGAGACACAGTTTCCGCAGTTGAAGCCGAACAAGAGCGGCACCGGACAGCGGCTTTACCGCAAACGTGATGTGGAGCTGGCGCTTGAGATCAAGCGGCGCGTGCACGAAGAGGGATTCACCTTGGCTGGCGCGCGGCAGGCGATGGCGGCGCAACCGATAAAACGGAGCCACTCACACAAACCCGCGGAGGTTTGGCAGGCTTCGTTGTTGAACACGCAGCCTGAGCAGCGCTCGGCGATGCTGACAGAGATTCGCAGCGAGATGCGGCAGTTGCTGATGCAGTTGAGCAGACCGGTGACGATGCAGCCGACGCGCATGGTGAAGAGAGTCAATGAATTGGAGAACCAGCGCGAGGCAGTAAAGGAAGTTGAACACCAGAGCGAACCGTTGCAGATGGGATTGTTTGTAGTGTAGTGAGAATGCGTGTGAGCGAAGGCGGGGAGCGAAAGCTCCTCGCCTTTTTTTGTTTCAGACGCCTAGCGCGAGTGTGGGTTCGGCTGAGAGCGTGAGCGGCGCGTGCTCGCCGGCGATGAAGCGCGGCCAGGCGGCGGCGGCGATCATGGCGGCGTTGTCGGTTGAGAGCGCGAGATTGGGGAATGCGACGCGGAGTCCGCGCAGCGTAGATTCGGCGGTGAAGCGCGCACGCAGTTCGCGATTGGCTGCGACGCCGCCGGTGACGAGCACTGTGCTTGCGCCGGTTGATTCCGCGGCGGCATAGGTTTTCTTGAGCAGATCGCCGATGACAGCGTGTTGGAAGCTGGCGATGAGGTCGAGAACGATCTGCGGGCAGAGGGCGAGTGCTTCCGCTTGTGTTTGTGGTCGGGTGTGGAAGTGCGCGGCGATTACATCCGGCGTGTCGTGCGAGCGGAGGCCGTGCAGCTCGACGTAGCGCAGGACTGCGGTTTTGATGCCAGAGAATGAAAAAAGCAGATGGGGGTCAAGCGCGGCGATGGGCGCGGTCTTTGCGCCCTTGGTGCGCGGAGCTTTGCCTTCGAGGTGCGGCTTGTGTTTTATCCGCGCGAAAGTGAAGGGAACGGCGTGCGGATTGCCGAATGGAGCGAGCACGTCTATCCACGGGCCGCCGGGGTAAGGCAGGCCGAGGAGCTTGGCGACCTTGTCGAATGCTTCGCCGGCTGCGTCGTCGAGCGTGCGGCCGAGAAGTGAGTAGCTCCAAGTTCCATCTGCGGGCGTTGCGGTGTAGAGATGCGTGTGTCCGCCGGAGACGACGAGCGCGAGCGCCGGCTCAGTGGTGAGGTCGTTGCCGGATTGCTGTTCATTGAGGAAGACGGCGTGGATGTGGCCTTCGAGATGGTTGACGGCTATGAGCGGTTTGCCGAGGGCGAAGGCGAGTGATTTGGCGAAGGTGATTCCGACGAGCAGTGCGCCGGCGAGGCCGGGGCCGCTGGTGACGGCGATGGCGTCGAGATCGTCGAGCGTGCAGTTGGCCTGCCGGAGCGCGGAGTGAACGACGGGAAGAATGGCGCGGAGATGCTCGCGGCTGGCTATCTCAGGGACAACGCCACCGTAACGGGCGTGAGTTTGAATCTGCGAGGCGACGACGGAAGAGAGCGAGTGCGCGCCGCGCGAGACGACGGCGGCGGCGGTCTCGTCGCAGGAGCTTTCAATACCGAGGATGAGGCCGGAGGACATACAGTTTTTAGTCTAGCGGAGTTGGCGGAGATAGCGGAGTTCGCACCGCTTCAGGAGAACTAAACTTTTTTCAATCATTTGGCAAAATAGGAGAAAATCAAAAGATGGATACTCAGACACGCAGAGAGTTTGTGATTACAGCCAGTGCGATGATAGCCAGCGCGGCATTTACGCAGGCTGCAACCGGAAGACAGCGCGCGATGAAGCAGCGAGTGTTTGTGGCCTCGGGGGCCAAGGATGGTGTGCTGGCTTTTGATTGGGATGGCACGCGTGGCGAGTTGCTACCGGTTGGGCGCGCGGCGGAGATGGAGACGGTCGACTGGCTTGCGCTTTCGCAGGATAAGAAATTTATTTATGCGGCGTGCGAAGTGGAGAGCTTCAACGGGCGCGCGACGGGTGTGCTGGCGAGCTTTGCGGTTGAAGATGCAAAGCTGCGGCAGCTTTCAGCGCGGAACTCGGCCAGCAAGGGAACGTGCCATTGCGCTGTGAATGCGACGGGCGCGGTTCTGGTTGCGGCGGATTACGGCGGCGGAAGCGCGGCGAGCTTTGCGATACGTGACGGCGTGTTGAGCGAAGTGGTTTGGAGCGAACATTACACGGGCACGGGTCCAAATAGGGAGCGGCAAGAGGCGGCGCATGCGCACTTTGCCGGATTCTCGCCGGACAACCGGTTTGCGTACGTGAACGACCTGGGTGGGGATGTGATCCATATTTATGCGGTGGACACGGCGACGGCAAAGCTGACGAAGGCGGGCGAGTACAAGTCAGCGCCGGGTGCGGGACCGCGGACGTTACGCTTCCATCCGAATGGGAAGGTTGGCTACTCGGTGAATGAGCTGAATTCGACACTTGATGTGCTGACCTGGTCGAAGGCCGATGGCGGGTTGAGCTTGATAGAACGGCATGAGTTATTGCCTGCCGGTTCAACTGCGCCGCGCTGGGCCTGCGATACGGTCATCACGCGCGATGGCCGTTTTGTGTATGTAGCGCATCGCGGAGATGATTTTATTTTGAGTATGAGGGCCGATGTGGCAACGGGCAAGCTGACGCCGATGGAGCGAACGCCTGCGGGCGGGAAGATTCCGCGGAGCTTCACGCTTGACCCAACGGAGAGGTGGGTTCTGGTTGCGAATCAGAAATCTGATTATGTGTCGGTCTTTGCGCGCGATGCGGAGACAGGGTTGATTGCGAAGACGGGGAAGAACTTTGTCGTGGCGACGCCGATGTCGATCGTATTCCTTTAGTCGCCGGCTTCGGCCACTGTGCTATCTCCCGCTTCACGTAAGCCCTCGAGTTCTGAGCCGATGCGGCTTGGCTTCATCACCATCCATTGCAGGCGGTCGAACATGAGATAGACGACCGGTGTGGTGAAGAGGGTGAGGAGCTGCGAGACAAGTAATCCGCCGACGATGGAGATGCCGAGCGGCTGACGGAGCTCCGCACCGACGCCTGTGCCGAATGCGAGGGGAAACGCACCGAAGAGCGCGGCGAATGTGGTCATCATGATGGGGCGGAAGCGCAACAGGCAAGATTTGTATATGGCCTCAATGGGAGGCAGGCCCTGCTCTCGCTCGCACTGGAGCGCGAAGTCAATCATCATGATGGCGTTCTTCTTCACAATACCGATGAGCAAGATGACGCCGATGATGGCGATGATGCTGAGGTCTTTTCCCATGGCCATGAGTGCGAGCAGCGCGCCGACGCCGGCGGGTGGAATGGTGGAGAGGATGGTCAACGGGTGGATGTAGCTCTCATAGAGGATGCCGAGGACGATGTAGACGGCGACGAGCGCAGAGATAACGAGGAGCCACTCGTTTTTGAGCGCGTCCTGATAGGCCTGTGCGGTTCCCTGAAAAGTGCCTGAGATGCTGGGCGGCATGTTGAGTTCACGCTTGGCGCCCTCAATGGCGGTGACTGCATCGCCGAGTGCAACGCTGGGGGCGAGGTTGAATGAGAGAGTGACGGCGGGATACTGGCCCTGGTGGTTGACCTGGAGGAAGGTTCGCTTCTGCTCGTAGTGGGCAACGTCGGAGAGGGGAACCATGGAGCCGGTGCTGGATTTGATGTAGATGCCGTTGAGTGCGTCAGGGCTGAGTTGATATTTTGGGTCGACTTCCATGACGACGAAGTACTGATTGAGCCCGGTGTACATGGTTGAGACCTGCCGCTGTCCGAAGGCGTCGTAGAGAACCTGATCCAAGGAAGCGGGCGTGATGCCGAGGCGCGAAGCGGTGTCACGGTCGATGACTAGCTGTGCGGAGAGACCCAGATTTTGCTGGTCAGTGGAGACGTCGCGCAGCTCCTTCATGGTACGCATTTTGGCGAGGAGTTGTGGGGCCAGGGTGTTGAGCTCATCGAGGTTTTCGTCAGAGAGGGTGTACTGGTACTGGGCATCGGACATGCGACCGCCCATGGAAAGCTCCTGCTGCGTCTGAAGGACGAGTGAAGTTCCTGGCACG
>CAIMNN010000069.1 GCA_903842845.1 uncultured Acidobacteriaceae bacterium
AGCCGTAGTAGTTGTACTCCGCTTTCCAAATGAGGCCGGGACGCATTTGCCAATCCAAGTTGATGTACGGCGTCTGGTAGGTGGAATCGAGCGAGCCATTGACCGCACGCGCATCGTTGAAGAACTGCGTGCCGTTCACTGAACTGGCACGGTAGCCAACGCCGAACGTCGCCTTGGTATTGGGTTTTAGAACAATGCCAACAGAACCGTGCTGCGTTGGCGCGTCCACAAACGCACGAGCCTTCCACAGTGCGGCCGTTGAGCTTGTGATGCAGACACTGGGTGCGCCAGTCGAGTCCAGTACCGCCGTACCTGCCAAGCCCACAAAATCTTTATTCATGTTGGAGAAGCAGATATTGGTGGCTGTGTAGACATCGCCATAGGCGTAATCGAAGTTGAACGCCACGTGCTCGTTCGGTATCAGCACGCCGCTGACGCTGCCCGTGCGGCTGTAGTCCACGTGGTCCAGCGGACCATAGTTGGCCAGGTTGGCGTTGTTGGTGTTGTTGTGCCGTTCCATGTCGTTGTAGGCCGCGGTAATGGTTGCCCACTTGGCCGGACGCAATTTTGTGTGTACACGATAATGTCGCACCTGGCGCGGCGACATGGTCGTAAACGCGTTGTCGTCGTACAGCGCTTCAATGCTGCCGTTCACATCCCAATCCCTGGTCACACGATACGCGCCACTGACGACAACGCCCTGCTCGCTGATGGCAAATGTTGTGCGGGTCAGTGAAGTCGGCGTGATGTTTGTGTTCAGGCCGATGTTGCGGTTGCCGTAGCGATAGGTCAGGGCGATGTTGCCCTTGGGGCTGAATGTCCAGCTCGCCGTCAGATTGTTCACCAACTGCTCGTTGCCGAAGTACGTGGTTTGCGTTCCCAAAGAATTGATGGCATGCGAGAACGGCGGCGCACCCGTTGTGTAGACCGTGGTGGTGAGGTTGTTGTTGTTGATGGTCTCATTGCCCGCAGTGGTCGGCGTCGTCAACTTGGTAAAGCTCGGAAATGTCATGCTGCCCGGCTGCCCATTCGCTGAGAGCGTCACCTGGTCCGCAAGGTCGAAGTAGTCCTTCACTTTCCAGATAACGCCGAACTCCGCGCTGTACACTTCGCGCTTGCCGGTGGCCGATGCGCCGAAGTACTCCTCGCGCGTGGTGCCCCACAGGCCCGTGCCAGTCTCAAAGAAATTTTTCAGTGTCAACTGCCCCAGGCTGTAATTGAACTGTCCGTTGAAGACCAGATTTTTGATGCTCGTCGATTGGAAGCGTAGCGTCTCGCTCGGCAGCGTGATGCCGATCGGCTCGGTGCGGCTGTAGCTCGTCAACGCATTACACGCCGGGTCGATGATTGGCATGCCGCCACCCTGCGCCGGATACAGAAACTGCTTGGTCGACAAAACGCTGTTTGCGTTACACGACTTGCCCTCGGTGTACGGCGCCCACGAGGTTGAAGGTGTGGTCGAGTTATTGCTGGCTCCATCCCAGTCACCCAGATAAGCCGGCGTGCCATCCGCTTCCTGAACCAGGAAGCCATTGGGGTCAAGCATCAGATAGCTGCGGTCCTTGAATGCGTGAAAGCGCTGCTCATAACTGACTTCAGTGCCAGTAACCGGCTTCCAGGTAAGTGTCGCCATGTACTCGTCGGTTTGGTGGCTCTGGAACTGGCTCATCAAAGAGTTGTAGGAGTAGCCAGCAGCCGAACGCACCGGCAGCAGCGACGGCCCTTCGAAGATATTGTGCGCATAGCCCAAATGCAGGCTGAACTTCGACACCGGATACAAGCGCAGGTCGGTGTCAGTCATGCGGCGCACCGAGTTGGTCATCACCGAGGAGTGTTGTGGCTGCGGCCATGCCAGATGGCCGGAGGGTGAGGCCGCAAGACCGATCGGCAGAGTAATGTTGCCAGGCAGGTTGGGATTGCCGAGCAGATCGTAGTCAAAGTACTGACGGTCGCGGCGGAAGATGCCGTTGAACTCGTAGGTTTTGCCCTTGCTGATAGCGAGCTTGGCAAAGTTATACGGGTCGCCGCCAAAGCCGGCGCCAGTCACACGCACGTTGTCCGCCAGCCCGTGTTTGTTCGTGGCGAGCCTGCGCAGTTCGAGCGTCTCACTGCTTGCGCGCGGACCGGATTGCAAATTGACAAGTGTGTCGTACATCGCGCCCGAGCCGACCATGTTGGAGATGCGGCCGCTCATGTCCACTGTGTAGTGGCCGCTGTAACCCGCCGGTGTGCTCATCTTCGCGGGAGTCGTAATCTGCTCCTGCGCATGAAGAACGCAGGCCGCCATCCCCACTGCCATCACCAGACCCGCGGCCATGGTGCTCATGCGGCGCGACCATGCGGGTTGCTTGCGCTTCAAAAAGCCTCTGTTCATAAAAGCCTCTCTTCTCAATCTCTCTTTTCGTCTCATAAACTTTTGCTGTTCGCTCCGCTTGCTCAAGACCGTTAGCGGATCAACCCCGGCTCAAGATTTGAACCATGAACCATCGTGTGGCAGTCGATGCACGGCGTTACGTCAGCCGACTGGCTCCACGAGAAGTTATGGATTGTGGTAGCAGCAACCGCGCTGTGGCACTGGCTGCAAAGCACATTGACCGACGCCACGTTCAGCAGCCGCGCATTCTGCGAGCCATGCGGCGTATGGCAGGAGAGGCAACCCTCGCCCTTCACCGCGGCATGTTCGTAGACAAATGGTCCGCGCTTTTCCGTGTGGCACTTGGTGCAGATGGCGTTCTGGTCAGCGGTGGAGCGCAGATTGCTGTTGCCGAAACTGCCGTGCACATCGTGGCAGTCGTTGCAATTCACTGCGCCTTCATTCACCTTGTGGTGGAAGGGCATGGAGAACTGCGGCTTCATGTCGTTGTGGCATTGGAAGCAGAGCTTTGGCGCTGAAGCTGTAAGCAATTTTTCTTTCGCGTCTTCCGCTTCATTCGGCGCATGCACGCTGTGGCAGCTTGTGCAACCCACGGCGGCTTTGGCATGCGGCGAACGCTGGAAGTTCGGATGCGTCCCCGCGTGGCATCCCAGGCAGCGCGCGGTCACTTGCTTCTCGGTCGCCGTCTTGAAGTTGAAAATTTTTGACACGTCGCCGCCGCCCTCGACGTGCTCGCGCCCCGGGCCATGGCAGCTCTCGCAACTTGCGCCGCTCTTGCCATGCTGCAACGCCAGCTTGGTGTGCGGATTGTCGGCAAAGTTCTTTACCGCATCGGTATGGCAACCCGCGCAGGTATCTGAACCCACAAAATCTCCTGTGGGTTGTGTCTGCGCAGATTGTGCATTGATTGTTTTGGTCCCTGTCGCCGGCTTTGCCTCTTGTGCTGCGCTCCACGCAACACTTGATGCAACAGCCAACCCCAGCAAACAGGCTCCCAGCAAGCGCAACCCTCGCCCCGCTCCATCAGGCATCCTCAAAAGGTTTGCGCCCGGTCTCTTCTGCATCACAGGCTTCATCTCATTCATTTGCTTTTTTCCTTTCCCTTGCAATCCCCGTTGAACTCACGTCTGAACTCTGCTCCCCATTGAATGAGCTCTTACACTGGATGAAGCCTGAACAATCTGACGAGTTCGAGCCAACATGCTTCAACGCGTGTATTGCAATTTGCGGAGCGGCTTTTTTGCGAAAGCGGCACTCCATGGCGCAATCCTAGAATTTCTTGCGTTTTCACACTGTGTTCAATTGCACAGATTCGAATTTTGACTCTCTATAAATTCCAAAATGAATTGTTGTTTCAAAATGGTCTAAGAATATTCACCTATATTTACCCGCATAAATGCTGCGCTGCATCGACCTGCTCACTGCCAGGAAGTTACAGTAGAGGTATAGTTAGTAGCGGGAAACCGAGGAGCGCTATGGCGGTTGTTATTACGGAAGTCAATGGATCCATCGGAACGATCACGCTTGATAGACCCAAAGTGAATGCGCTGAGCAGCGAACTGATCGAAGAGATCATCGCCGCGCTGACGATGATGAAGGAACAGAATCTGCGTGTTGTCATTCTGCGCGCCAAGAAAGGCGTGAAGGTTTTTTCCGCCGGACATGAGATCAGCGAGTTGCCCACCAACGGGCGCGATCCGCTCACCTATAACGATCCGCTTCGCCATCTGGTGCGCACCGTGCAGTTGCACCCCTGCCCGGTGATAGCGATGATTGAAGGAACTGTGTGGGGAGGCGCTTGCGAGCTGGTGATGAGCTGCGATTTGATAGTTGCCGCCGACGACAGCACGCTGGCCATTACTCCTGCAAAGCTCGGTGTTCCGTATAATCTTTCAGGAATCTTGAACATGATGAAAGTGGCGGATATGCCGGTCATCAAGGAGATGTTGTTTACCGCACGCCCCATTTCGGCCAGGCGTCTGATGGAGAGCGGAGTTTTCAATCACGTTGTCCCCAGAGAACATCTTGAGGGTTTCACCCACGAGTTGGCGATGCAGATCGTGGAGACCTCGCCGCTTGTTCTGCGTATTTTGAAGGAAGAGCTGCGCGTGCTGGCCTCGGCGCATCCCATCACTCCGGAAGCTTACGAGCGCATTCAGTCGCTTCGCCGCGAAGTCTACGACAGCGAAGATTATCAAGAGGGCATTCACGCATTCATTGAGAAACGCAGGCCCGAGTTTCATGGAAGATAGTGCACGCTATGTGTTCGTGGAGGGCTTAATGCCGAAGCTGCTAAAGTTCGCCTGGCTCCATCCACAAAAAAGAGATGCGGCAAAGATCTTTTGCAACCTCTGAGTGCTTCGCTGTGCGGTTCTCCCGCAAACTGGATCAGCGCCTTTTCCGAGCTCATGCGGCTGGATCTGCCTCCAGCCAGAACAAACCCGACCGCATCCGTGTTCTGGCTCATGCCTCTGCCTTTCCATTTGCTCTATCCACGGCGATGCCGTCGGGGAATGGCTCCCCATCGGCCCACACAGCTCCGTCTGCAAATGTCTCCTTCTTCCAGATTGGCACTGTTTTCTTCAGCGTGTCGATCAGCCAACGACTGGCCTCATATGCCTGGGCGCGATGCGCGGATGCCACCACGATAAGCACGCTGCTTTCACCAATCTCTAAGCGCCCCAGTCGATGAACGATCGTCACATGCCGAACACTAAATCGACTTCGCGCATCTCGCGCAAGTTCATCCAGCTTTTGCCGCGCCATCGTCTCGTAGGCTTCGTAATCGAGATACAGCGTCTGTCTTCCGCGCGTTTGGTTGCGTACAATTCCATCGAAGACCACTACCGCGCCATCTTCGCCCTGCTTGGCATTCGCAAGGATCCTCGCTGTTTCTATCGGCTCAAACGTTAACGCCGTAAAACCTTCCGGATTTGCTTCAGCTTCATTCGCATCGTCACCACGACGCGAGCTCCCCCCAGAGACTGGAGGCAGCAGGCCCACCTCATCGCCATCGCGCAGCACCTGAG
Source organism: uncultured Acidobacteriaceae bacterium (assembly GCA_903842845.1). GTDB lineage: Bacteria > Acidobacteriota > Terriglobia > Terriglobales > Acidobacteriaceae > CAIMNN01. Next base: position 5,404 of record CAIMNN010000069.1, read on the forward strand.
TCGCCGTGGAGAATTCGGCATTGACACTCACCGCAATGCCTCGCATCATCGGTTTGGACTGGCGCAAGCTGAGACGCTCCAGCAACTCGGCCACAGTTGTACCCTCAGGGAGTTCAACCTCAGACTCCGCTGCGCCCAGCCACTCTCTCAATACTCCAAAGGTAAGGACCTTGATCTTCATAACGGAGAAAGAATACCACTGGCATGCAACAGGGCAATGGAGTCGATGCGCGGCGTGATGTTTCACGCTTGCAGGAACCTCGAGCCCGCATGCGCGTAACTCCATCCAAATCACCGACTAACCGTCTATACTGTCAAAACAGGGATTCACTTCTGCACTCTTATGGCAACTACAAAAGCGCGCAAGCCAAAAAAACGTGAAGACTCCGGAAGCACAGGCATTCGTGTCATCGCCAGGGCAGCCGACGTCCTCAATGTACTCGGCAAACATCCTGATGGCTTAAGCCTTGGGGAGATCGCGCTACAGGTCGGATTGCCGCGCTCGACCGTACAACGGATCGTTCAAGCTCTCGATGAAGCGAACATGGTCATTGCGGCTTCGCCCACTAGCGGCGTACGACTCGGTCCTGCTTTGCTCGTCCTAGCCGCATCGGTGAAGCAGATCAGTATTGCCGAACTTGCCCGCCCACTCGTGGTCCAACTGTCGAGGGACACTGGAGAGACGGTCGACCTGGCGGTGCTCGGTACTCACAAGGCTGTGGTCGTCGATCAGATTCACGGAACCCACCCGCTGCTCGCAGTTTCCGCAGTGGGAAACTCCCTGCCTCTGAATTGCTCAGCGAGTGGTAAGGTCCTGCTTGCTTCGCTCCCCACTGAGCGCCTTGCGGCCATGAGAAACCGCCTCAAGTTGACAGCTCCCACCCGGCACTCGATCACAACATGGGCAGCACTGGAGCGCGAACTGGACTCTGTTCGACGTTCTGGAGTGGCGTTCGACCGGGAAGAATACAGAATGGGAATCTGTGCCGTTGCCATCGCAGTCCGTGGGCCCGGAGATGAGGTTGCAGCCATCTCAATGCCGGTTCCCACAGAACGCTTCAATGCAAACGAAAAGCGCCTGGTAGATACGCTTGTCGATCGTGTACAGACATTTCAGCGGCGTATGTAACCTTCGATTGCTTTTTGAAAGAAATTACACAACTATATCGTTCATCAATACGCGGAATCCAATTAGCCGTATGAAGCGCGTCTCTGCTTGTCGTCAGGTTGTCGATTTCAACTTTGTTGTTGTCCAATACTTTTCAATGGCTGGGATCATAGCAAAACCCAATTGCTCCTCACCCAAGGCAATTGCTCCAGCCGCTGAGTGGTCAATCTTCGAGCAATAGAAGCCTCGCCGGATCGATCTGTATCTTCCAAGGCTGCGGCTCGGTACTGAGCTTATTCCATACCTCTTTTGATATATCAGCCTGCAAATGATGACTCTCTCCGGGTGCCGGAGGCCTGTGCAAATGAAGATAGAGCGTCATCTCGTGCGGCGCTTCACTGGTTTCAACCAGCCAGCACGGAAATGTATTGGCGCCATGCGCGTTTTGTTGGAAGCGGAAGTGATGGGAGCGATAGCCAACATGCTTGATCTCGCCGCTCAGTGGACTGGCCAGCGACAAGTTGCACTTCCACGCATCTACATTGATCAGATCTGGGCGAATTTCATCAGCCGCCACAATGTTTTTGCAACCCGTCAATCGTGCAGTAACAACCGAACGAGGCTGCTCAAAGAGTTTGTGCTTTGGCCCCGAGGCGATCACTTCTCCGTTATCGAGCACAAGCAGCTCTGTGCAGAAGCGGAAAGCCTCCTCCATGTCGTGCGTTACAAAGATCACAACGCCGTTATAGTCGTGCAGCGTTTCGCGAAGCTGCTCCTCCATCTGCCGGCGCAGATGCGGATCGAGAGCTGCGAAAGGTTCGTCGAGCAACAAAGCCTCGGGCTCGATCGCCATGCACCGCGCGACCGCCACCCGTTGGCGTTGACCACCTGAGATCTCGTTTGGATAGCGGCCGGCGAGTTCGGTTATATGCATCCGCTCCAGATGCTGCCGCACTCTCATCTTGCTCCCGGCTTTGTTCAAATGATGCAACCCAAAAGCAACATTCTCCTCCACCGTCATGTGCGGAAAAAGTGCGTAATCCTGGAAGACGACGCCGATACTGCGCCGCGCGGGAGGAATCTTCTCGCCTGAAGAGCTGTCGAAGAGCACGCGTCCGTTCAGAGTTATGCGGCCGGAATCAGGTGTGACAACGCCAGCGATCATCCGCAACGTCATCGACTTGCCGGCCCCGGATGCACCCAGCAATCCCAATGCGCCCCGGCCTGCCTGGAACTGCACGGCCAATTTGAAACTCTCCAGTGATTTCTCTACATCGATCTCCAACGTGGCCGATGGCATGCCATCCTTGTTGTTGCCGGAAGGTACTGATATTCGGCTTATCACACTCTCCGGAGGTCCCACGCCTGCCGGTGCTACTCGCGCTCCTTTGCGCGCTCTGCCTTGATAATTCAGCAGACGAATAATGGCCAGCGATAGCGCAATGATGATCGCAACCCATACCAATGCAGCCCGCATATCGCCGCCTTCAGCGGCAGAGAAAATTGCAATGGGCATCGTCTGAGTGCGGCCTGGAATGTTCCCCGCCAGCATCAACGTTGCGCCAAACTCACCGAGTGCGCGCGCAAAAGCCAGCACGGTTCCGGCCAGAATCCCGGGCGCTGCAAGCGGCAGCAGTACACGCCGGAAGACGCGCGATTCTGAAGCACCAAGTGTGCGTGCAGCCTCCAGCAGGGTCGGATTCACCTGCTCCATCGCGCCAAGCGATGTCCGATACATCAGCGGAAACGCAACCACTGTCGCTGCGATCACTGTTGCCGGCCAGGAAAACACCACCGTCAAGCCTACCTGCTCCAACAAATGCCCGACAGGACTGCGACGTCCAAAGATCAGTAGCAGAAAGAATCCGATAACAGTCGGCGGCAGAACCAGAGGAAGCGTAAGGATGCCATCGATCCACGCACGCAAACTCCCTCGCATCCCGTGCATCCACCGTGCCGCCAGCAGACCAAGAAAGAACGTCGCTATCGTCGCACAACAAGTTGTTGCCAACGAGATATAAAGCGGCGACAGATCGGTCGGCAGCATCATGGTATAGCTATGGTAAATCCACGCTTTTGAAATATGGCTCCTGCCCTCGCGGAATTCAAATATTCAACAAACTCGCGCGCGGCAGCTACATGATGCCCACTCGCAACCGCGGCCGCGGGATAAATGATCGGGTCATGAGTACTCTCCGGCGCAGTGGCGACAACTCGGACGTTGGATGATGTCAGTGCATCTGTTGCGTATACGAATCCTGCGTCAGCATTGCCGGTTCCCACATAAGTCAGTACCTGGCGGACATCCTTCGCGAGCACCAGCCGGGATTTCACGCTCTCAAGCAGATGCATCGAAACCAATACCTGTTGACCATACTGCCCCGCAGGAACACTGCCCGGATCACCCAAAGCGATTACTTTAACGGAACTGTCTGCGAGCTGCTGCAAGCTGCTGAGTTTCGAACCCTGCGGAACAATGAGCACCAACGAGTTGCGTAGTAAAGTGCGACGCGTTCCGGCTACTATCAATCCATGGGCCTGCAAGCCGTCCATGGGCTTTGATGCAGCTGAAATAAACACATCCACCGGCGCGCCATCTTCAATCTGCTGCGCCAACATGCCGGAGGCACCGAAGTTATTGCGCACTTCGACTCCCGGGTGGTCGTGCTTGTAACTCGCCTCGATCTCCTGCAAGGCATCCGTCAGGCTTGCCGCTGCTGAGACAGTCAACACGGTGCGTTGAGCACTACAGAATGAGCTCATGCAAACAATAATCAGCGACAGAGCAATAAGAATAAATCGCTTTCCTGCTCCGCATCCTTGCCGCAACATCCCTGTCTTCATGTTGTCAGTCAGAACCCCCATCTCAATTGTCGCTCAGGCGGCGAACATCACAAATGAGATGGTTCAAACGTGCTGCACAGCCTGCGCCAATTGTGAGAGCGAGGCTTTTGCATCTCCGTAGAGCATGTTGGTGCATGCCTTGAAAAACAGCGGGTTCTCAAGTCCGGAGAAGCCGCGGCCTTGCCCACGCTTGAGCACAATCACGCTCCTGGCGCGATCCACCTCAAGTATCGGCATGCCTGCGATCAGCGAGTTCGGATTGTCGCGCGCATCAGGGTTGACCACGTCGTTTGCACCAATGACAACCGCCACATCCGTGGATGGAAACTCGGGGTTGATCTGCTCCATCTCATACAAAGCGGCGTAAGGCACATTGGCTTCGGCCAGCAGCACGTTCATGTGGCCCGGCATTCTTCCTGCAACCGGATGAATCGCGTACTTGACCGTGACGCCACGGCCTTCGAGCAATTCAGCAAGTTCACGGCATGCATGCTGTGCCTGCGCAGTAGCCAGGCCGTAGCCGGGAACAAAGATCACGCGGTTGGCAAATGCCAGTTGCATGGCGGCATCGTCCAACGAGATTTCGCGCATCACGCCGCCTGCGTTGGCGCTGGATGCTTCAGCGATCACCGATCCGAAACCGCCAAACAGCACATTGGTGATGGAGCGGTTCATGGCCTTGCACATCAGCACTGAGAGAATGAAGCCGGAGAATCCGTCCAATGTACCAGCGATGATAAGCACGTTGTTTCCGAGCACGAATCCGGTCGCCGCAGCTGCCAAACCGGCGTAAGAGTTCAACAGCGACATGACGACCGGCATGTCAGCCGAGCCGATGGGGATGACCAGCAGAACGCCAAAGATAAATGCAAGAGTAAGCATCGCATAAAACGCGACGACCATTTCAGGATGGATCCAGAAGGCAACAAAACACGAGACCATGGCCAGCGCGATGAGGAGGTTGAGATAGTTCTGACCGCGGAACTGAATCGGCTTGCCGGCAATGATGTCTTGCAGCTTGCCTGCTGCGATCAGCGACCCGGTGGTTGTAAGCGCGCCCAACATCACCTCAAAGCCGAGTGCGCCGCGAGTCACGACGCCCATCTCATTGCCCTTGACGATGAATTCGCCTATGCCGACCAGCGCAGCGGCAAGCGCACCAAATGCGTGCGAGAGAGCCGTTCGTTGCGGCATCGCGGTCATCGGTACGCTGATGGCCATCCATCCGCCGATGATGGAGCCCAGCGCGAGACCGCCAATGATCCACACCCAACTGATGATGTGCGTGCCGATCAGCGTGCCCACGATTGCGGCGAACATGCCGCCCTCGGCAAGGAACATTCCGCGCCGCGCCGTCTCCGGATGCGACATCATCTTCAGAGAGAGTATGAAGAGAATGGATGCGACCAGGTACGTGGCTTCCATGAAGTAAGAGGTAAGCGTCATCATTTCGCCACCTCCTTGGCTTCTGTCCCCCGCTTGCGAAACATCTTCAGCATGCGGTCCGTAATGCCGAAGCCGCCGACCACGTTGATGGTCGCAGTGGTAACGGCAACAAAGCCCAGTATGTGCGCGCCCAGTGGATAGTTAGCCGATCCGGCCAGCACCAGCGAGCCGATCAGCGAAATGCCGGAGATGGCATTGGTGGCCGACATCAACGGTGTGTGAAGCAATGGCGGCACACGGCTGATGACCTGATAGCCGAGGAACGCGGCCAGCGCAAAAACGTAAACGGAGGCGATGAGTACGACTGGATTCATGGGTCTCTCTCAGCGATTCAGTGTTGTTAGCCTTCCAACAATTTTTGAACGCGCGGGTTGACAGGTTTACCGTCGTGCGCCACACAGGCGCCGGCCAATACTTCGTCGGTCAGGTCGACACTGAGTTCGCCTTTTTTCACGATCAGCGCCAAAAAGTTGAGAATGTTTCGCGCATACAGGTAGCTTGAGTGGACTGGAACCTCCGCAGGCAGATTGAGCGGAGCCAACAGGGTTACGCCGTTCAACGTCTGCGTAACGCCCGGCTGTGTCAATTCGCAGTTACCGCCGGCAGGAGCAGCCAGGTCGACGAGAACCGAGCCCGAGCGCATCCCCTCAACAGCCGCGCCTCGTATCAGTTTTGGTGCCGGGCGACCTGGTACCTGGGCAGTCGTGACGATGACGTCAGCGTGAGCGGCGGTCTTGGTGATCAGATCACGGCCACGGTCAAGCGCCTCTTCGGTCAGTTCTGCGGCATAGCCTCCGCCGCCTTCTGTATTGATGCCGCCAAGGTCAACATCAAGGAACTTTGCGCCCAGTGAGCGCACCTGTTCGCCTGCTGCCGCACGCACATCGTAGGCTTCCACCACCGCTCCCAGACGGCGCGCTGTTGCAATGGCTTGCAACCCCGCCACGCCCGCGCCGATGACAAATACTCGCGCCGGCGGAATCGTTCCAGCAGCGGTCATCAACATGGGAAAAAGTCGCGGCAACCGGTCCGCTGCGGAGATAACGGCCTTGTAGCCCGCCACTGTGGCCATTGACGAAAGCGCGTCCATCGACTGCGCGCGGCTGATACGCGGGATCAACTCCATGCTGAAAAGCGTTGCCGGACGTGCAATTGCTGTAGCCAGAGCTTGCGGCTCTTCCAACGGCCGCATGAAACCGATGACAACACTCCTCGGCCTGAGTTGAGATTGGCTATCTGTGTCCAGTACGTTCACCACCGGCAGCAGTTGTGCGCGGGCAAGGATCGTTGCGCGGTCCGCAATCACCTCGGCGCCGGCTGCCAGATAGGCATCGTCACTCGCTCCGGCACAAACGCCTGCACCGGATTCGACCAAAATTTCAATTCCTTGCGCAATCAGGCCTTTGAGATTTTCAGGCAGCAGAGCAACACGAGTTTCGCCAGGAGCAGTTTCTTTGACAATTCCTAAGATCAAGTTGCCTCCGTTTCGGATGCACAGTGTGTAATACGGAGTCGCTTAAGTACTCGCACTCAGACTACTCCCTATTCAGCCCCAGATTCACAAGTCCTTCCATCTAATTGTGACTCTATTCAATTCTTTGTAAACGTACCGCTAGCCAGTACTAATGTACTGAGTTGCAGGTCGCTGACACCAAGATAAAAAGAACCCCTCTAATTGTCAAGAGACGCTTGAGAGCACCAGCGGTTTGATGCTCGCAGCCAGAGTATACTTCTGCCTATGTGCGCCACTCCATCAAGGCAGGTAACAAGATGTCGAAAGCGGATGAGGTTCTATTAACTCCAAGAGAGGCAGCTACAGCTCTCGGTGTAAGCTATGCCACCATCAAGCAATGGATACTTCATAACCGGCTGAAGACTATCAAAACCCCAGATTGGCAATCAGAAGATTACATCCATCATTACGGCCGATGCTGCTCGGGAGATGCAATTGCGCAAAGGGCAAACAGCAGCAGCTCTCATGAAATCTACTGAAGTGATGATCGTTCGCGTTTAACGCAACCAGCACACGTGCGCAATGTTGGCGTCAGCAAACGAACTCACTCGCAACTCAGCGCGTTCCCTGTGCAGTTTAAAAAAATTGCGTTCCAACAACCAACCGTCTTTATCAGATCAATCTCTCATAGGAGAACAGCATGCAGAAGCGAACACTCGGTAATAGTTCCGTTCAGATCTCACCATTGGTGCTGGGAGGAAACGTATTCGGATGGACAGTGGACGAACCAACTTCATTTGAGATTTTGAATCACTTTGTCGATCGTGGTTTCAATTGCATCGACACCGCTGACATGTACTCGCGTTGGGTACCCGGACACATTGGCGGCGAGAGCGAGACCATTCTCGGCAACTGGTTTGCACGCACTGGCAAGCGCGATAAGGTCGTTCTTGCAACCAAGGTCGGCATGGATTTAGGCGATGGCAAGAAGGGCCTGAAGGCCGCGTATATCGAACAGGCCGTCGAGGCTTCCCTCAAGCGTCTTCAGACTGACTATATTGACCTTTACCAGTCACATGTTGATGATCCGCAGACCCCGCTCGAGGAGACGCTATCGGCTTTTGACAAGCTGATCAAGGTTGGCAAAGTCCGCATGATTGGCGCTTCTAATTACAGAGGCGCTCGTCTCGCAGAAGCATTGAATACCAGCTCTTCTTTGGGCATCGCGTCGTATCTGACTCTTCAACCAAACTACAACCTGCATAGTCGCGCGGAATATGAAAACGATATTGCGCCCGTTGTCGATCAATTCGGATTAAGCGTCATTCCATATTACTCACTGGCATCTGGGTTCCTCACCGGCAAATACAAATGCAAGGAAGATGTAAAAGGTGCAAGCCGCGAAAGAATGCTCGGCGGTTATTTCGATGAACGTGGCGAGAAGATTCTGGTCGCTTTATCCAAAGTGGCCACAGAGCACAACACGAAAGAAGCCTCAGTAGCACTCGCATGGCTTATGGCACAGCCGCACATCGCTGCACCAATCGCAAGTGCAACGTCAATCGACCAGCTTCAGAGCCTTCTTGCGGCGGTTGAGCTTCAACTCACGACCTCCGACTTCACAACACTCAACAACGCAAGCGCTTACTAAAAAGAAAAGCGGCAAAGATCGCTCTTTGCCGCCCACTAAGTGGGCGTATGAGTTGACCAATAAGGTGAATGTCTAGCTGTAAGGGCGAAAATAACTTGTTGCATTGTCGTGTTCGCCAACGAATTCAATTGAACACCGTCTTATTTCCTTTTCCAGTCCTTCAGGTGGTAGCTGATGCACCTTGATACATGCACTCATCTAGTGCACTCTCCCAGTTGGCAAGGCGTACACCGAAACGCAAATGCAACTTCTCATTACAGAGTAATGAGTTAAGAGGGCGTCGGGCTGGTGTGGGGTACTGGCTGGATGAAATCGGGTTCACGCTGGGATTTTTTCCATTCAATAAACTGCCTGCACGCGCAAAGATTGCCTGCGCAAAGCCGCACCATGAAACTGCGCCGGCACAACTCATGTGATAAATGCCTGAGTAAATGCTTTCGTCGCCAACGCCGCCTTCAAGAATACTGTCAATAACACGATGCGTAGCACGCGCTAACTCAATGGAGGTTGTTGGTGCTCCAATCTGGTCATCCACAATATTCAGGCTTTCCCGCTCTCGGCCAATACGCAACATAGTGAACAGAAAATTGTGTCCATGAGGGCCGTACACCCAACTTGTACGAAGGATCAGAAACTTTCCACCAACATTTTGAATGGCTTCTTCCCCAGCAAGTTTGCTGGCGCCATAGATGTTCAGCGGATGCGGCTTGTCAGTCTCAACCCAGGGGCCGGCTTTAGACCCATCAAATACATAGTCAGTGGAGTAATGCACCAACAACGCATTGGTACGCAGCGCCTCTTCCGCCAAAATCCCGGGAGCCTTTGCATTAATGGCCATCGCAACGTCCGGTTCTGATTCAGCGCGGTCTACGGCTGTATAAGCAGACGCATTAATGATGATGTCTGGTGAGAGTTTACGTACTAAAGCTCTTATGGCATCAGGCGCAGCAAAATCAACCATGGTGCGGTCACATGCAATGATATCCGGGAAGTTGTTTTTGAGCTCCGTGCCAACTTGACCACTTGAGCCGAAAAGAAGAATACGTGGCTGTTTGATCAAGCAAAAACCTCCGCTTCGCGCAGGGTTTCTCCCTTGCTGTCTTTTTGCGATACGATTACGTCCTTGTCAGTTATCGGCCATTGAATGCCAATATCCCCATCATTCCACTGGATTGTTCGTTCCCCGGATGGATAATAATAATCCGTAACTTTGTAAGCAAAGCCGACAACCTCAGTCAGTGCGAGGAATGCGTGGCCAAATCCCACTGGAATCCAAAGCATTGCCCCGTTCTCACCAGAAAGCTCGAGCGCCACATATTTGCCAAAGTTAGGCGAACTCCGGCGCAGGTCCACCGCTACATCCAGGGCCGCTCCATGCGTGACACGCACGAGTTTTCCTTGTGGCTTGACAACTTGGTAGTGGATGCCACGCACCACATTTTTCTTTGAGATTGAAAAATTATCCTGAACCCAGGTTGAGGGCAATCCTGCCTCAGTCATACGGTCCTGATTGAACGTCTCCCAGAATATTCCGCGCTCATCCTGGAAGGTCTGAGGTGTGATCCGTAAAACCCCCGGCAGCTCTGTTGCTGACACTTTCATAACTCATCTGCCTCTGATCTAAACGTAGGTTCATTGCGCAGCGAGAGCAGATATTGGCCATATCCGCTCTTGATGACCGGCTTTGCCAGCTCTTCAAGTCTCTCAGCCGAGATATAACCGAGGCGATAGGCAATCTCTTCTATACACGCGATCTTTAAACCCTGGCGGCGTTCGATGGTCTGTATGAACAACCCCGCATCCAGAAGAGAGTCGTGCGTCCCTGTATCCAGCCATGCCATGCCACGACTCATTACCTGAACTCTAAGTCGACCTTTCTGCATATAGAGCCGGTTCAGGTCCGTGATCTCCAACTCGCCACGCGCTGAAGGTTTGAGCGTCGAAGCCAGTTGAACAACTTCATCATCATAAAAATACAGTCCTGTCACTGCATAACGCGACTTGGGGCTGCTGGGCTTTTCTTCCAGGCTCACCACATGTCCTTGTTCGTCGAACTCCACTACGCCATAGCGCTCAGGATCGTTAACCGGATAGGCAAAGACCGTAGCACCCTGCTTTAATGTCGCGGCTTTCTGCAAATACTTTGAGAAGGACTGCCCGTAAAAAATATTATCCCCGAGTATCAACGCGCTGCCATCTCCGGCAATAAAATCCTTGCCTATCAGAAATGCCTGCGCCAGTCCGTCCGGGCTGGGTTGGATGGCATAACTCAAGTTGATGCCCCACTGGCTGCCGTCGCCTAATAACTCGGCGAACCTTGCTGTATCTTGAGGTGTGGAAATAATAAGGATGTCGCGCAGTCCTGATAACATCAGCGTGCTGAGCGGATAATATATCATCGGCTTGTCATAGACCGGCAATAACTGCTTTGATATAACATGCGTCATGGGATAAAGTCTCGTCCCTGATCCACCAGCTAGAATGATTCCCTTCACTTGGATGCTCTCTCCTGGTAATTCTTCTGAATCCAATCCCTGTAGGCGCCGCTGCGCACATTCTTGATCCAGGCTGCCCGCTCAAGATACCAGGCTACAGTTTTGCGCAGTCCCTCGTTGAACGCAAGCGCCGGCTTCCAATCCAGTTCGCGATTGATCTTCCTTGTGTCGATGGCATAGCGAAGATCATGTCCCGGTCTGTCCGTCACAAACGTTATCAGCTTGCGGCGTTTTCCGAGCGATGCGTCAGGGCGCAGTTCATCAACCAGATCGCAGATAGTCTGCACCACATCCAGATTCTTACGTTCACTATTGCCGCCGATGTTATAACTCTCGCCAACAACACCACGTTCCAGCACAGCTCGGATCGCCGAACAATGATCCTCCACATACAACCAGTCGCGCACGTTACTTCCATCACCGTAGACGGGCAGTGGCTTGCCTTCAAGAGCATTAAGGATCATCAGAGGGATCAATTTTTCAGGAAATTGATATGGACCATAATTGTTTGAGCAATTGGACATGAGCACCGGAAGACCGTATGTATGAAAATACGCCCGGGCAAAATGATCCGAGGCGGCCTTGGAGGCCGCATAGGGACTGTTGGGCGCATAGGCTGTCACTTCAGAAAAGGCTGCGTCATCAAGTCCCAGCGAACCATAAACTTCATCGGTTGAAACATGCAAAAAGCGAAAGGCATGCTTCTCGTCAGCATGCAGCGTTAACCAGTATTGCTTGGCTTGCTGCAACATTGCAAAGGTGCCTAGTACATTTGTACGTACAAAGGCGCCCGGTTCAAGAATCGAACGGTCGACATGGCTCTCTGCGGCGAAATGAACGATCGCTTTCGGCCGGTGCTTGAGCAGCAAACTACCCACCAACTCGGCATCACATATGTCGCCGTGCACAAATATGTGTCGTGAGTCGCCTTCAAGAGTCTCTAGATTTTCCGGGTTGCCTGCATAAGTGAGCAGGTCGAGATTAACGACTGCGCTTCCGACACTCTTGACCCAGTGCATGACGAAATTAGAGCCGATAAATCCAGCCCCGCCAGTTACTAGAACAGTGTTAGTCATATTCGCCATCTACAGGAGATTCCTTGAAGATTCAGCTCAGATAGAGTATACGTAAGTCTGGCAGATGCACATGAGCAAGATCGAATCAGTTCTAAAAATGCCCACGGAACAATGAATGAGTCTTCACCTACTCAGAAGGTTTCTCACAGGTCGAGTCTAGCATAATCAAAGCCGAGCCGTCTTTGGCTGTCAGCCTGCCTGCAATAATGTATTTAATCGTCTAATGCGACCAGTTGTGTTATTAAAAGCTACCAGTCGTTGTATGTGGAACGCCCCATGCATTCGGCGTCTGATTGCATGCCCAACTATTTGATGACATGGCTGTCACGCCATAGGATCAACCCACAAAATAAGAAAAGCGGCAAAGATTGCTCTTTGCCGCCCCCTGAGTGCTTCGATCTTCAGAAGCATAAATTTAATTCTTAGCTACAGCCACTCGTTGACCCGCAGCTCATGCAGCGGTAGCAGCTTCCGTTGCGGACCATGATCGCTCCGCATGTCTGGCAGCTCGGCGCGTCGCCCATAACGTACATGTCGCGCATTGCGTCAGCCGCGTGATAAACCCCGCGGTCCTTGAGCGAAGGCGTTGAACCCGCAGCCTCAGCCTTGATGTCACCAACCGTGTGGCTCGTGCTCTCGACCTCACTGAGCGAATTCACATGGCTCAGCCGCTTTGCAACTTCCTCAGCCAGCTTTGCCAGTTGGCTCTGCTCTGCCGAGTCCATCTCCGGCTCAACCAGGCTCGGCGGCGGCGTCTGCAACTGCGGAGCCGAAGGCGCAAGGCCGGCAAAGAGCGAGAGCTGCGTGCCCGAAAGGAAGCGCAGTTGCAGCCAGCGGAAGATGTAATCCATCAGGCTCTTCGCGTAGCCGATCTGCTCGTTGCCCGTCCAGCCCGAAGGCTCAAAGCGCGTGTGAGCAAACTTCTCGCATAGTATCTTCAGTGGAACGCCGTGTTGCAGCGCCAGCGAAACAGCAGTGGCAAATGCATCCATCAAACCGCTGACCGTCGAGCCTTCCTTCGCCATGCGAATAAAGATCTCGCCCGGCTGACCAGTCGGATACAAACCAACCGTGATGTATCCCTCGTGTCCGCTGATGGCGAACTTGTGCGTGATCGAAGCGCGCTCTTCCGGCAGACGATGACGCACGGCCGGCGGCGGCGCGTTCAGGTCTTGCTGCTCCGTCGCAATCGCCTTCATCTCGTCGAAGTTGCGCGCGAGCGTTGGGATTGCCGCAGCCTTCGCAATCTCCGCCAGCGCCTGCTCGTACATTCTGGTCGCGGCAACCACTGCCTTCGCGTTCACTTCAACGCGCTCGCCGAGGCTGTTCTCGATGAGCTTCACATCGCTCTCAGCCAAAGTTTTGCCGGTCGCAATCGCTTCCAGCACACGCT
>CAIMNN010000070.1 GCA_903842845.1 uncultured Acidobacteriaceae bacterium
CGCCGCTCAAATTGTCCAATATCACAACCTCGTGCCCCGCCGCCGCCAAATGCCGCACCGCGCACGAACCAATGTAGCCGCTGCCGCCTGTCACCAGTACCCGCATTGCATAGCCGCCTTCCCGTAACGTGACCTCTCCAGTCTAGTCCAATCCTTGCCGGCAACAGTTGCGGTAACATCCTTAATAGAGATGCGCCCTACAATCGTCATACTCACTTATAACTGCGCCACCACGCTCGCTCCCACGCTTGAGCGCGCGCGTCTCCTCTCCGATGAGATCTTCGCCGTCGACTCCTTCAGCACCGACGACACCGTCCGCGTCGCCAAAGAGCTCGGCGCAACTGTCGTCCAGCACGAGTTCATCCACTACGGCGCGCAACGCAATTGGGCAATCGACAACCTCTCCATCACACGCCCCTGGCAGCTCCACCTCGACGCCGAGGAGATCATGAGCCCCGAACTCGTCGCCGAGATTCTCGCCCTCCCAGACAACCCCGAAACCGAATCAGTGCCCTCCGGCTACTTCATCCCCCGCTATCTCCGCTTTCTCGGCCGCATCCTCCGTCACGGCGGAATGAACCCCACCTGGCACCTCCGCCTCTTCCGCTCGTGCGTCGGCCGCTGCGAAGACCGCAAGTATGACCAGCACTACTACCTCTTGAGCGGCCAAACCGCACGCCTGCGTAACTCCATGATCGACGACATCCGCCTCTCCCTGAGCGAGTGGACCACCCGCCACAACCGCTGGGCCGACGGCGAGATCGCCGAACTCCTCTCCGGCGAAAGCGGCGGACGCATCACCGCCTCAGCCACCGGAAACGCCGCCGAGCAAAAACGTTATCTGCGCTCGCTCTACGACCGCGCACCCGCGCTCCTGCGTCCTTTCGTACTCTTCCACTACCGCTACTTTTTCCGTTTAGGATTTCTCGACGGCGTCGAAGGCTTCATCTTCTATGTGCTGCAAACCTTCTGGTTCCGCTTCCTCATAGACGCCAAACTCTGGGAAGCTCGCAAATCGCGCAACCCGAAATGAATTTTTTAAAATGTAATTATTCGACGGTATCATTAGAGGCAGAATGCTAGCTCCACTCAAACTCGGTGGCACTCTTTTCATCGGCTCGGATCTGGTCGCCTTGCTCATCGCCGTCAGCTTCGCCGCTGGCCTCAATGTCTACGCCACGGTCGCCACGCTCGGCCTGCTCTCGCATGCGCAACTCCTCGAGCTTCCGCCTGGCCTACATTTATTGAACAGTTGGTGGGTTATCGGCAGCTCACTCGCGCTTTTTGGCGTCGAGCTCTTCGCCGACAAGGTTCCCGCCTTTGATCTCTTCTGGAACGCGCTCCACACTTTTGTCCGCGTACCCGTTGCCGCCCTCATCGCCTTTGGCGCAACCTCGCAACTCTCCCCGGAAATGCAGTTGCTCGCCACCCTCGCAGGCGGCCTCATCGCACTCGCCGCACACGGCGGAAAAACCGCTGCACGCGTTGCCGTAACCCCATCGCCCGAGCCGGTCTCAAACTTCGCCCTAAGCGCCAGTGAAGATGTGCTCGCTGTCTTTGTCACATGGCTTGCCACTGCACATCCATTCATAGGCGCAGCCATCGCCATTGTCTTTCTCGTCGCCATCATCATCGCAATCCGCTGGGTAGTGCGCAAGATCGCCGAAACCATCCGGCTCATCTATGAATTTTGTTTTGAGGACTAACGCGCCAACTCATATGTCAGTTTGATTTGTTAAGTTAAACCGGGGATTTATCCAAAGTATTTGTTTTTCGTGCGGTAGGCCGGCGATTTATCCCCGGCATTAAGGTTCATCAAATGTATTCGGGGCTTTAGCCCCTGCGGTATGTTTTTCACGGTTGCGTGACGAATAAAAATTACCTGACAATAGTCCCTATTGACTAGACGCTAGACCCTGGACGCTGTCTTTCCTTCACCTTCACCGCCGGGTTCCCCGCATACACTCCCCACGGCTCCAAATCCTTCGACGTCACTGCGCCCAACCCTAATATTGCGCCCTCGCCCACATCCGCTCCCGGCCCAACTATCGCCCGAGCGCAGATCCACGCATGAGCCCCGATCTCCATTGGATACGCTATCAGCGGAAACTCTGAGTCGTCATAATCATGCGTCGCGCCGCACAGGTACGCTCCCTGTGAAACGATCGTGTGCGAGCCAAACTTCATCGGCGCCGGGTTGTAGATCTCAGCCCCATCTCCCGCCGTCACCTGGTCCGCGCACGTCAAATTCCAAGGTGCCCATATCCGCGAGTCAGGATAAAAATGGCAGTTCGGCCCCATCTTTGCCCCAAAGCAGCGCAGCAAAAACGCCCGCCACGCATGCAGCGGCCGCGGCGTGCTCCGGTAAAGAAGTAGCCAAACAATACACCATATCTGCCGTTTCAGTCGGTCGCTAAATGGGAAGGAGGGCCGCAAATAGGGGTC
>CAIMNN010000071.1 GCA_903842845.1 uncultured Acidobacteriaceae bacterium
GCCTGCTGGCGCAGGTTGAAGTGCCGGAAGGTCTGGCCGACCGGGTGAAGGCGCGTCTTGCGCGGAGCACGAGCGGCAATGTGGTGGAGTGGCCACGTGAGCAGTCGGTGGGCGCGGAGTGGTTGCGCCGGGCTGCGGCTGCGGCTATCTTTTTGGCAGTGAGCGGCGGAAGCTGGGCCGTCTATACGGCTGCTAACGGCGCGTTGGATACGGCGCGCAAGGGCACGGCCCCTGCGGTTCTGCCGAGCCAGCAGCCGGGAGATTTCGGCACGGCGGGCACGATGAAGAAGACAAATCCGCTGATGGCGCCGGTGGTGAAGGACAGGGACCAAGGGACCAAGGGACAGAGGGACTGACGACGTTCTTGGAGTTGAGTAAATTTTAAAATGGAAGAGCCGGCTATGATTGCCGGCTCTTTTTGATTTGGGTTGTGGCGGGTCTCAGCTCTTTTTCTTGTCCTGCTTGAAGAAAAGCTGGACGATGGCGAGGATGATGGCGGCGATGAAGGCAGGCCAAAACCCGCGCACATCAAAACCGGGCACGAACCAGGTGGCCATCTCGATCATCAGCGCATTGATGACCAGCAGGAAGAGGCCGAAGGTGATGATACTCAGCGGGAAAGTGAAGAATTTGAGCACAGCGCCGAGCGTGGCGTTGAGGAATCCGATGACCAGTGCGGCGATGAGCGCCGGGACGAGTCCGCTGACGTGGAACCCGTGCAGCAAGTGTGCGATGAGCAGTAGGGTGATGGCGTTGACGAGCCAGTTGAGCAATAGGCGGAGCATGCGACCTCCTCAGGTTTGAAATTCAGATTCATTGTACGTGCCGGCGGGGATTTTCGCAGTCACTGAATTTTCAAGGAACATTTCCCGATGCTACGCGTTTAATAGGTAGAAGTGCACAGACCCGATAGAAAGAGAAATACAACATTGAGATATTTGTTTCTATTCCCCATTGTGTTTTTGATAAACGCAAGCCTGCATGCGCAGGACGCCAAGCCGCTGCCTGACCCGCGCGTGTTGATACAGGAGGTTGTGGAGCATCAGAAGCAGTTGGAGAAGGTGCGCGAGAACTACACCTATAACGCGCAGGACAAGACCGAGGACCTTGACTCTAACGGCGCGGTCAAGAAGACCGAGACGAATGAGTCGGAGTGTTTCTTTGTCCACGGCCATGCCATCTGCCGGTTGGTCAAAAAGGATGGCAAGCCGCTCGACGAGCACGAGGAGAAGAAAGAGACGGCGCGGGTGCAGAAGCTGGTGGAGAAGGCCGAGAAGACGCCACCTGACCAGCCGCTTGAAGGTCAGGGAATCAGCATCAGTCGCATTCTCGGAATCATGGATGTGAGCAATGCGCGGCGCATTCAATACCGCGGCCGGACGACGATAGTGTTTGATTTTGCCGGGCGCAAAGATGCAAAGACCAGCGGCATGGCAGAGGATGCATCGAAAAAGATCAAGGGCACATTGTGGGTGGACGAGGCCGACCGCCAGATTGCGCACCTCGAGTCCGTCTTCATGGACAATTTCAAGATCGGCGGCGGTATTGTGGCGAGCGTGCAAAAGGGCTCAAACTTTACGTTTGACCAGGCGCCGGTGAATGGCGAGCTATGGCTGCCGACAGGCGCAGAGGGAAACGTGACTGCGCGTATTCTGTTGCTCAAGGGCGAGCGCCAGCATTTTGTTGAGAAGGTCTCGAATTACCAGCGCTTCAAAGTGGAGACCGAGCAGCAGAAGTCGGTTACAGTGCCGGTGGCGGCGAAGCCTTAGAATCAAGAGATGTTTGCACGCAGGTTAAAAGTGGAAATCGCGGCCAGTAACGGCGAGTCACGCGCCGTGCCTGTTAAATGGCTAGACAGCTTTGCCATGCGCAACTTTACCAATGACGCGGCCTTTGATGACACGCTGCCGTTGGGTGATGGGTTGATGGAGGCCGGCAACCGTGTTGTAGTGGAAGCCCTGCGCGAAGCGATGGAGGATTGGTTTCGACGCAAGGGGTGGCTGGTTACAGAGGATAAGTTATTCATTGCAATCAGCGAGGGGCTTTGAGTTTAGTGAGCGGCGCGGTCAATGCAAGGGGTGGGCTTGATCATCGCCATCCTTGCCAATCGATCAATTCGTCAGCTGATTCAAATAATGGTATAGATGCTCGAAATCTCATATTTTGAACGAGTGTTTCACTTTTTTGGCGGCAATTCCAATTTCCATAGATGTATGACTGCACTGTCTTTTTACTTGACAGTATGAGGAAGTATTACGAATAATCGCGGTAATCGTAAAACTTGTGTTTTTGTGGCTTTATACCGATTTTTCAAACTGCATGCATCGAGCCGCAGCCGGCTTTAATCGATGGCAGCGACTGGTTTAGTAGTTGAAAAATGAGTGTTCGGCAGTTGAGTAGTACGAGGTAGAAGCAATTCGTAAAACATGATCCAGCATTGAAACAGCATGGGTCAGAGGTCAACAAGTTTTTCAATCTGCTTACCGAATCAGTTGTCTGTAGTAGCGCTGGCTCGGGTCACGTCAAACGCAACCTTTGGGAGAAACGATGGAGAGGAATATGAGAGTCAAAATCACAGCTGCTTTGCTCACCGCGCTGTGCATCACGTCCGTAGTCAGCGCGCAGAATTTTCTTACCAAGGAGACCCGGCCAATCGTCACCAGCGGCAAGGCGAAGCTGGTTGGCGCGGTGCCGACGAATGCCAAGATGGAGTTGAACGTTGTTCTTCCCATCCAGAACCGCGCCGCAATGTTGGCCCAACTGAAGAGCATCTATACTCCGGGCAGCGCCAACTTCCACAAGTACATCTCTCCCGCGCAGTTTGCTGCCAAGTACAACCCGTCACAGGCGCAATATACGGCGGCTGTGAACTATTTCAAGAGCCAGGGATTCACGGTGAACGGCGGCCAGTGGCTGACCCGCAACATCCTGCTCAATGGAACGGTCGCGAAGATTCAGTCGACTTTCGGCGTCAAGATGAACAACTACAAGGACCCGAAGACAGGCGTCAGCTTCTTTGCCAACGACCGTCAGCCCAAGACGACCTTGACCTTCCCGCTGTGGTCAGTTTCGGGTCTCGATAATTACTCGAACCCGCAGCCATTGATCTCAGAGAATCCGGCGCTCAAGGGCGGCAAAGCGAAGTCAGTCAAGTCGCAGGTCTCCACCGGCTCCGGCCCCTATGGCGCCTTCCTCGGCAGCGACATGTACGCGGCCTACTCCGGCGACCTGGGCGACTGGGGCTACACGGGCTACGGTCAGGGCGTCGGCATTTGGGAGTACTATGGCACCAACCTTGCCGACCTGAACAACTACTACGACGCAGCTGGTGGTTCTTTCTCGCAACCGGTCTACCTTGAGTCGACCGACTGGTCGCCCGTTGCCTGCTCCTACACCAGGTTGGGCAGCTATTGCGATGACACCGAGCAGAATCTTGATCTTACGCAGGCGCTGGGCATGGCACCTGACGCTCAGGCGATCATGTATGTCGGCACAACTGATTCCGCAATCTTTGACGGCATCGTCAATGACATCAACAACAACTGGAGCGTTTACAACTACGCATACCCCAGCGTCATCACCATCTCGTGGTACTGGTTCCCTACTGACGTTACCGCAAATGACGATACGCTGATCGAGCTTGCCATGGACGGCGTCAGCGTTCTGGCTGCCTCAGGCGATTACGGTTCTTACTTCTACGGTTATCCGGCAGAAGACCCGTATGTCATCGCTGTTGGTGGTTCGCAGCTCTTCACGTACTACGATTACGGTACCGAGTACTACGATTATGAGTACTCATGGGTCGACAGCGGCGGCGGTCTTCCATACGATGGATTTCCGATTCCCGAATGGCAGACGTACACAGGCATCATCAACAACAGC
>CAIMNN010000072.1 GCA_903842845.1 uncultured Acidobacteriaceae bacterium
CGTGTGGGAGGCGGTCTGCTTTATTGACCGACAGTAGCCAGGTGAGGATGTCTCCGACGGCGAGTGGTGGGGGGAATTGGTCGCCGGCGGTGCGGGTGGTGGCGTGCCAGATGCGGCAGCCTGCGCGTTGCCAGAAGGCTTCGAGGTTGAGGACGCGGCGATGGTCGATGTTTGCATCGGGGTGGTGCGTGCCCCACTTGGCGCGGGAGGGGTAGGCGTCGAAGTCGTGGAGCATGTCTTCGTGGACGAGCTTTTGCAGGTCGATGTTGAAGGCGTCGCGAGCGGCGCGGATGACGACGTCAGCGCAGACGCCTTTGGAGCGGGGGACGTCGCCGTTGGGGTAGGGGATTTTTGACCAGACGGGGTCGTAGGTGAGGGTGATGCCGATCTGCGCGCGGGCGGCGGTGGCGAGGCGCTCGCCGGTTGTGGGCGTGGCGAGAAGGGCGCGCGGGGTGAGGGCGAGTGCGGCGAGAGAGCGGAGGAGTTGGCGGCGTGTGGGCATGGGCGAATCGCGATTCATTTTGTGCGCAGGGCGCGGAGATAGCCGCTGGCGATCTTGGGGAAGCGGAGCCATGAGTTGAGGTTGAACCAACTGACGCGCTTGGTGAAGGGGAGGGATGTTTGTTTGAGAGCGCGATACCAGATGCGGGCTTGCGGCAGGATGAGGCGCGCGCCGATGTCCCAGGGTTTGGGGCTGCCGACGAAGTGGTAGATGCCGTCGGCGGGAACATCTTTTTTGACGTTCGATGGGTAGACTTTGAGATTGAATTTTTGATCGAGACGGAAGCAGTCGTCGGCGAAGAGTGCGTTGAGCAGGGACTGGTCGTGGCTGATGAGATGCTCGGCGAACTTTGCGCCGAGGGAGAGGAGTCTTTGTTTGCAGTTTTGTTTGAGCCACTCCGCGCGGTTGAAGAGGCAGACGCCGGCGTTGAATGCGGGGGCATCGAGGGAGCGGCCGGTGAGGGTTTGGAAGGCATTGTCGAGGGCGTAACGCACATTGCCATCGACGATGAAACCGATGGGCTTGTTGCCCATTTCGAGTTTGAAGAGCGGGGCGATGTCGGTGTTGACGTAGATATCAGAGTCGAGATAGAGGAGCAGAGATTCGTCGACGAGATCGGGGAGCAGGAGACGGTGGTAGGTTGAACGGCTACCGTGGAGGGACGGGAGGGCGGCGAAGATATCGGCGGAGGGCTCGGCGAGGATGTGGAGTTGGTGAGGGCGGCCAGTGAGTGCGAGGGTGGATTTTAATTGAGCGATGTCGCGGTGAGAGAAACCGGTGAGAAGAAAGTAGAGATGGGCTGTGTATGCGGGGTCGAGGTGGCGCAGCAGCGATGAGGCCGCGACGTGGAGCGGGGCCTCCATGTTTTTGTCGGTGCAAAAGGCAACGGCGACGGTTCGCTGACCGGCTGGGAATTTGGCCTCGTGCTGTCGGGGGTGATTGTCGGTCATCGCGATGTTGAAGTAATCATAACGCGGCGGACAAAAGCAGACCATGTGAATGGAGGATGAAGTCAACAGCGAGGAACGTGCGGTAATCTGGAGCGGAGGTTTTTTATGAGGCTGATGCCGTGGCTGGGGCGGGTTTTTGCGGTGGTGTTGTTTGCGGTGTGGGGCGTTTTGGCGCAGGGGCAGGCGCTGCCGGTTATCCATATTGAGAACGGGCCGAACTCAGCTGAGGCGGTGAAGGCGCATTATGTGGTGTTGGTGTCGCTCGATGGGTTCCGGTGGGATTATGCGAAGCGGGATGGGGCGAAGAATCTGCTGGGGATTGGGCACGATGGCGCGTGGGCTCCGCAGGGGATGATTCCGAGCTACCCGTCGCTGACGTTTCCGAACCATTACACGCTGGTGACGGGGTTGTATCCGGAGCACTCACAGTTGGTGGCGAACAGCTTTGAGGACCCGCAGACGCATGAGAAGTACGGAATGGGCGACCAGAAGGTTGTGACCGATGGGCGCTGGTATGGCGGGGTTCCGCTGTGGAGTTTGGCGGAGAGCCAGGGGATGCGCACGGCGTGTATGTTTTGGCCGGGGAGCGAAGCGAAGATTGCGGGCTTCCAGCCGAG
>CAIMNN010000073.1 GCA_903842845.1 uncultured Acidobacteriaceae bacterium
CGACCGCTACGAAGCCCACGAAGCCTATCTCAAGGGCCTCTACTACCTCTCTCTCCGCTCCAAGCTCGGCTTTCAGAAAGCCGTTGAAAATCTCAGCAACGCCGTCGCCATCGACCCCCGCTACGCCGACGCTTACGGACTCCTCGCCACAACCTACAACCTAATGGGCCAGTACGGCTGGATGGACACCGAGCAGGCGCGCAGCCTCGGATGGGCAGCTGCACAACAAGCCCTCTCCCTCGACCCCTCACAGGTCGAAGCCCACGACGCGCTCGGTTTTTCTTATTGGTACTACCAGTGGGACATGGGCCGCTCCGAGGAGGAGTACCGCAAGGCTCTCGAGCTCGAACCGACCAACGTCAACGCCCATCACTGGTATGGAATGTTGCTGATGACCGAGGGCCGCTTCAAAGAAGCCGAAGCGCAAATGAAGGACGCGCTCAACTACGACCCGCGCTCCTACACCATCCGCACCAACCTTGGCTGGCTCTACTACTACGAAGGCCACTACCAGCAGGCCGCAACACTGTACGAGCAGATCGAGACCGAGAACCCCAACTTCCTCGGCGCACATTACAAGCTCTGGTATGTCTACTCAATGATGGACGAAAAACAAAAAGCCTGGCAGGAATTTCAATGGGCCATGCGCTCCATCGCCGAGCCTGCTGAGGAACTGCGCGTCGACAATGCCTACAAAAGCGGCGGCTACCTGGCCGCGCTGCGCGCATACACCGTCAAAAACGACCTCTCCGATTACAGCATCCCCCGCTGCTTCGCGTTTTCAGGCGATCAAGCCGGAGCGCTTGATTTCCTCGAGCGCGCTTACCAGAGCCATCAGCCCTGGCTCGTCTACATCGCCGCCGACCCAGCCTTCGCACCTCTGCACGGCGACGAGCGCTTCCGCCGCATCACTTCCATCACCGAGACCCATCAAAACTAATTCGCCGGCGGCAACCCTATCGTCTCCGGTGGCGGCAACTTCCCTTCATCCACCAGCCTGCGCAACTCGCCCACCTGCTCGCACCGCCGTGTCCAACGCTCCAGCGCCAAGTCGTACCGCGCCATCACAATGTTGAGCGAGTACTGCGTATTCTCCGAAAGCCACAACTGCCGATACAGGTCCTTCGTCAACGAATACGCATCGCGAATATCCTCAAGCTTTCCGTTCGCGCCCGATATCTGCTCAAACAGATTTTCATTCGCATCGAGCTGCGATTTCTCCGTCCCCGCCGCACGCACGCGGTTATACGTCGTTGCAATCTCGGTGTAGAACTCCGCCTTCATCCCTATCAGGTCAAACCGCCGCGCACCCAAATCAATCGCGTCCAACGCCTGTTGCTCCTCAAGCGCAGGATTCGCCTTCCGCGCCTTCGCCACCAGCACTATTGCGTTCTCCGCATGGGTGCGTATCTCGCGCGCCAGTGGCGCAATCTGAGCCTGCACCTTGCGCCCACTCGGCTCAAACGGATCCGACCAGAACAACTCATCGCTCAAATGGTTCACCTTGTTCTCGCGCAGCAGCGTGAATATCGCCAGCAACTCCTTCTCCGCATCGTTCACGCGCCCCGAGCCATCACCATGGAACAGCCTTCCATACGACGACTGCCACTTCGGAATGCTGCTCTCACCCGGCTGCCACGCCGCCACCGCGGAATACAGCACGCCATACCAATCTTCCTGGAACAATCCTTCCCCGTCGTCGTCCCACACCGTCACCAGCGAGCCAGTCGAACCCATCTTCTGCCCGTCGCGGATGAAGCCCTGAATATTCGGCAGCGCCACATCATAATCCGTATAAACATTTCCATAGTTGCCCGCGCCCGACGCAACCCACGTCTCAATTCCGTTCTTCTGGAACGGCTCCACCAACTTCGCAAAATTCGTCTCGCGCTCGTAATTCCACGGCACCGCTATCATGTCCTTCGGAACCTTCGCCACCGCAGCCGGGTCGTCACCGCCAATATCGCCCCAGAACAGCAGCCGCTTGTTCAACGGCGCAAGTGCGTCATGTATTCGAATGACGAAATCAATATACGTCGGCCCATACCCGTTCTTCTTCATCGCCGCATTCGTCTTGCCCTGCCCCAGCTCAAAAACCTCGTCCGCTCCGATATGCATGAACGGCCCCGGAAACTCCTTCGCAATCTGCGTAAACCAGCTCTGTATCAGCGGAACCGTACCCGCCTCGCCCGGTGCCAACACATGCCCATGCTCGCTCTCCGCCAACTCGTTATACAACTCATACTTCAACTGATGATGCAGATGCCCAAAGCTCTCCTGCTCCGGCACAACAACTATGTGATACTTCGTCGCATACCGCACCAGCTCCGCCGCATCGGCCTCGCTCAACGAACCGCCCGGCGGCGCTGCCAGCGGATTCTCCGCGTAAGCCAGAGTGTGCTCAAAGTACGGCGAATACACGTTCGCCTTGAAGCTCGCAAACACGCGTATCTGATGCTTCATGAACGCCAGCGTCGGAAACGGCCCGCGCGAAAGGTCATCGTCAATCCCGCGGTATCGCATCGCTGGCCAATCCCGAATCGTCGCCTGCGCAATCTCCGCCTTCTCGCTCGGTAGCGGCAACATCTGCTTCAACGTCTGCACGCCGTAAAAAATCCCCGCACCAGTGTCAGCAACAATCGTCGCATCCGTCGTGCTCACCACCAGCGCGTAACCCTCATCATGCATCGCGGGCGTCAGCGTTATCTTCTGCGCATCGATGAATGCCTTCCCCTCATCCGACCCCGACCTCAGCAGATGCACCGTGTAAGGCGCGGCCGGCGGCGTGTTGATGTGCGCAGCATGCAGTGCCTCGCGCAACTCCACCATGGCAAAGTTGTCCTCTGCATCATTCGCCGGTGCGTCTATCGTCACGCCATTCGCCAGCGATACAGGCGCGCCAAAGCTCGCCTCGCGCGGAGCAGGCTGCAACACCGGCTGCGTCTGCGCTTGCAACAGCACACTCGCTGCAACTGAAAATATCGCGATTAATAAAGAAAACTTCCGCAGCTTCATTCCCGCACCCCCATGGCTGACACTCATTTTAGTATGAGCATGGTTGATGTGAACTAATAGCTGCGTCCTCGGCGCGTACTCTATGCGCTCAGTATCTGCATGTCCAGCGGGTCGTCTATCAAATAATTATTCTTCTTGATCGCATCAAGCGCCCGCTTCAGCGCCGACGACTTGCACGGCTCCACCGTCACCACGAACGGCAGGTCCTCGCCCGAGTACCCCGGCTTCTGCACAATTGCGTGGATGTTTATCTTCTCCTTCGCCAGCGCGCCCGCAATATCCGCAACAATTCCCGGCCGGTCCTTCACGCGGAATCGAATATAGTGCGCAATCTCGCTCTCCGTTCCAATCGCCGCCTTCTCGCTCGGAATCTCCACGCGCCGAGACCCATGCGCCAGTGCGATCAAGTCACTCACCACCGCAACCGCCGTCGGCGTTCCGCCCGCGCCGTGCCCGCTGAAGATCACGTCCCCACCGTAGTGCCCACTGACGAGGACCATATTCATCATCTCGCGCGACCACGCTATCGGCGACGCCAGCGGAACCAGCGTCGGCCCCACGCTCGCAGCAATATGTCCGCCCACGCGCTCAGCTCGCGATATCTGCCGAATCGTGCATCCCAGATCGCGCGCATAGCTGAAGTCGATTGGTGTCACCGCCGTTATCGGCCGCGGCTCAATCTCATCCGGATTCACATGCACCCGCATCGCCAGCCGCATCAGGATCGCCAGCTTCGCCCGCGCGTCAAAACCACCCACGTCCTCCGTCGGGTCCGCCTCGGCATAACCGCGCGCCTGCGCTTCCTTCAATGTCGGTTCAAACGGCGCGCCCTGCTCCATCTCGCTCAAAATAAAATTGCAAGTCCCGTTCAAAATTCCTTCAATCCTGTCCACCTTGTCGCCCGCCAACCCCTGCTCAAGTCCCGGTATCACCGGAATCCCGCCCGCAACTGCCGCGCCGTACTTGATGTGACCACCCTTTTCCGCCGCCAGCTTCTCCAACTCCAACCCGCGATAAGCGATCAGCTTCTTGTTCGCCGTCACCACGCTCTTGCCGCTCGCAAGCGCGCGCTCTATCCATCCGCCCGCTGGGTCCAGCCCACCCATCAACTCCACGATCACGTCCGCGCCCGAGTTCAGCACCTCGTCCGCATTCTCGCTCCACACAACATCCGCGCCAACCCAATCAACTTTTTTGCGCGCCACATTGCGGTTGAACACATGCGTCAGCTCCAGCCCCTCCGGCTTCATCTCCGTAAGAATTCGTGCAACCGAACTCCCCACGGTTCCAAAACCAAACAGTGCAATGCGCAACGGTCGGATGGTGGTCTTCTCAGCGCTCATTGTGAAAGCCTTTCATGCACGCAAAAATTTGAAAAAAGGTTGTCTTTCCATCTTAACTGATTCCAAATTATTCGCGCTCCCTGGCCTCAGCCTCTCCAACTCGCGCTCCACTCATTGGCAGCAGGGTCCATCTGCACAACACCGCCCTCTACGCGCGCGCCCGCTCCCTGCGCACCTGCCCACTTCGCGCGGCCCAGCTCCACAGGCAACACCACCGAACCAGGCTGCGGTCCAGAGCCGCGGCGGAACTTCAACCGCCATCCCTTTCCGCCGTCCATTGGCTCCAGGTTGATACTCAATCGCCCAAACCGCGTCGGCGTTCCCTCCAGTACAAAAGGAAGCCCATGCGCCAACTCGCCTTCAGTCACTCCGGCCAGCAGCCGCAGGCTCGCTCCATCCTCCAGCGCCAGTACGTGCCTCTGGTAGCGAATGCACTCGGCGCTCGCCCAGTTATGCGGCATGTCGCCCACATAAGACCCCACCAGCGCATCTTGCAGCGGATGCTCCTCGCGCCAGCAATACAGCGGGCTCGCATGATTCAAAAATCCAACAAAGTTCTCACGCGCGCGCTCCTTCAATCCCAACCACAAATACACTTCCGCTACAAACGCCGCGTTGTACGACCACACCGTCTCATGGTGTCCCCATCCGGTCTCCGCAGGAATCCCCTCGCGGCATACCGCCTGCATAAGCGCCGCGTGTCCGCGCACCACCGGATGGTCGGCCGCAAACAACCGCCCCGGAAAGACGCAATGCGACAGCGCCCACTGCGCCGCCTGAGGACGTGGCTGGTCCCACGCGTCGGGCAGATGCCACGCCGGGTCCGCCTTCAACAGCATCGGCAAAAAATCAAAGCGTCCCTCATAAGAACGCATCTCCTGCGCTGCCGCTTTTTCAAACGCCGCAAACAATTCGCGATACACCGCACTCGCGCGCGCAGCGCTCTTCAATCCC
>CAIMNN010000074.1 GCA_903842845.1 uncultured Acidobacteriaceae bacterium
ACGCGGCCGGTTTCGGCGCGGGGGTCCAACTGGATGGCGGAGGTTTCAACGGGGAGCGGGCGGAGGATGTCGAGCGCCTGCTCGCCGAGCGGGTCGCGTCCGATGCGGCTGAGGATGTACGCGCGGCTGCCTAGACGGCCGGCCATGACGGAGAAGTTGGCGGGTGCGCCGCCTAGACGCGGCCCTTCGGGAAGAAGGTCCCACAGCAACTCTCCCACACCCAATACCAATTGCGGCTCTCTCAACGGAACACTCCCAAGATTGCATAGACAAATTTGAAGGATGGCAGCTATACGTGCAGCGCTCATTCACTGTAATGCATACAGCTTTTATTGTTTGAGGTTGGGTAGTCAACTGGAAAGCTAATTTGAATGTGGAATCCGCAGACAGAAATAGAAAATAATTCATGCCGTGAAATGCAATGTAACTTGATGAGGCCGTGGGAGAATCAATGAGATGACAAAGAGAAGAAAACTTCCGGGGCTGCGCAAGGATGAGGGTTACACGGTTCATCCGTTTGACGAGACCTATGGAGTGCGGACGAGCGGGCTGATTGCGGGGCGGCACCTGGGCGCGGGGCATGCGCACGATAAGCAAATTACGGCATACTTTGGCGTTGCGCCGTCAGTGTTTAAGCGGCTGATTGCGATATGGCGGCGTGTGGGTGCGAGGGCCGATTTTAAAAACCCGTTGAGCGAATACACGTTTATTGATGTGGGCGCTGGGATGGGGCGCGGGATGCTGCTGGCTGCGGAGATGGGCTTCAGCAATGTTTGGGGCGTGGAGCTGAACCCGGTGCTGGCGGGAATTGCGCGAAAGAATCTGCGGCGATGGAAGGTGGACGGGCGGTTGCAGAACGGGCAGCGGATGAAGTTGATTGAAGGCGACGCGACGGAGATGAAGTTGCCTGCGGGGCCAGTGCTGCTGTTTCTGTTCAATCCTTTTGAGGCGCGGCTGATGAAGATGTTTCTGGAGTCAGTTGAAGCGCAGCGCGTGGGGAACGCCGCGCCGCTGAATTCAAATCCGGTTGAGCTGCTCTATGTGAATCATGAACAGGACGTGACGATTGAGAGGCGAAAAGTGTGGGCGCGGTTTTTCAAGGGCGATGTGGCGCGGTCGAAGGCCGATGCGATTGCGGACCACAGGATAATGGCGGCGCAGCCGGAGGGCGAGTACACCAGCGCGAACCATGAGGAGTGCTCGGGGTGGAAGTACAGGGAATAGCGAGTAGGGCCTAGCCAGTAGGGTTCTCAATAAATGAGTAGGCGATTATTTTTATTTGCATACGGGTGCTTTGATTTTCAGTATGGATGCCGATAAATTTAGAACAATGTCTGAGGAATTCTCGATCTTGACGGGCTGCATCAGCTCTTCAGTCGATTCCACCTCTAACAGGCCAAACCGAAAATTGGGACAAACACCGTTGAGCGCGAGTATCTTGTAGTCGCCGGGTGGAACGCCGGTTAAAGCATACTCGCCATTGAAGTTCGAAACCGTGGAGCGGAAGACGTAATCGGTATCTTGGCCTTTCAGAAGCAATTTGATGTCGGCGTTTGGATAAGGTTTCTTGTCAGCGTCAAGAACCCGACCGCGGAGAGAACCAGATGCGGTGGCGAGTTCAATTTGCAAGGGGCCGCGGGTCTTATTGCTGAGATCGAAGCCCTTGGCGAG
>CAIMNN010000075.1 GCA_903842845.1 uncultured Acidobacteriaceae bacterium
AAGACGACGTTCAAGGAATGGCATTGCACGATGACGGATTTCCATCGTTCGGCTTGGCCGAAGGCGAAGAATCTGGTGCCGCCGGGTGGGAATTGAGGGGGCGCGTTGCCTCGGGGGCACGAGGCCCCAGAGGTCAAAATCTTAGTGGACATTTTATGTACGGGCTGAAGCGCGTACCTTACGCAAAGCGCGGGAGTTGAAATTCCAGACATCCCCGGTCCCCAAAAGCGAGGGACCGGGGGCACCCGGCCCGTGAGATTTTATTGGCATGGTATTGGCCCGGCTGAAAGCCGTGCCCTGATACAAAGCAGGAGAGCGGAGGTTCAAAGTATCCCACCCATCCCCACCCCAGCGATTAGAAGCAATCGCTGGGGGCCCCGGTTTCCACCCCAGCGATTAAAAGCAATCGCCGGGGGCCCCGGTTCCGCGATGAAGCTGCGGAAGGATGGGGCGCGCGGCTAGACTATGATTTCAAAAATCCAAATGCTTACCCACATGTCCGACGATTATCAACTGCTCGTCCGGAATCCATGCAAAATGTATGCGCAGTGTATCAACAGAATTATCTGCCGTGCCCAGACGCAAATGTTGTTCCATAAAAATTGGCTCACCGTTGTAAATAAACGTTCTGCGTTTCTTGCCAGGTATGGAAAGCGTAGTCTTATCTTTAGCTGCATAATTTGTGGTTCCGAATACATGACGAGCTGCTGTATCTCCGTTTTCTTGTACGGTCTCCCAATACTTCGTTGCCAAGGTTTCAATTAATTGATATGCCTTACCAGTATTCTTGAAAGCAGAACCTTTTGCAGATTCAAATGCTGAATCAAGGAATTTAAGTCTGTCTGGATGGAGCAACCGCTGCATCTCCAAAATCTGGATCAGGCTACACTCACCAGAAACTAGGCCTGGAACGATATTTCGCAATTCTTCTAACAACTGTTCAGAGTTGTCATACTCAGTTCTACGATTCAGTGATTCGATTGTTGCTTTCAGATTGTGGTTTTCTCTTCGTGCATTATTCAATTCAGATTCAAGCTCATATGCCGCAACCGCATCTTTCTCAACTCGCGAATATTTGATGCTCATCGTCTTCATGGATTTGATGAGTTCTCCCACGCACGCCCATACAGGTTGGAGATCGGGTGATGCATCAGGAACAGCTTCTCCTCGCAACAATTTTGTCTCAGACTGCAGTGATAAGTTCTCTTGCTCAAATTCATCTAATAACGATTTGGTTTCAGATAACAATTTTTCTACATTTGCTCTTGCTGCACGTTGCTCTTCGAGTTCACTTTGTGCCTTTTTAAGTTGCTCATCAAATTCACGGATACGCTCATGCATTTCACTTCTCTCAACATAAGCGAGTTCCGCACCTAGATCAAGAACCTGAGCTGCCTCCTCAACTGGCATTAGACTCTCATCTATTGTCGAGATAACAGGCACAATAGAAATTGCGTCTTCTGGCGGCTGAATGGGCACAGCAGTTAGTGCCGCTTGATTCACTTCTTGATTTCTTTTGCGCAGTGCTGCCGGCGTAAGCATTGGAATGGATTCATAGTCTGCCGTTACCTGTGAGAAAATGCTCCGCATGCATAAATTGATAAAACCATCGCGATGCTGCGCATTTAGCCGAAATATATTGTCTGCGAGCCATAATTTATGGCTATACAAATCATTGTTCAGGTCGAATCCTGGCATGTATACACGCACACCACCGTGATAGACACTCCATTTCTTTTCCAGTTGTTTTGTTAATTCCCATGTGGCATCACCATCAAGATGTACAACATGCGCTACTCCTGCAAGCAGTTTTGCCAATCTAGCAGGATCAATCAACGGCAAATCGCCCTGGTCATTGCTAATCGCAACTACAGGTAATAGGCGCTCCTGTGACTCGAGCAGCTCAATGAAATAGGGTGCATCACTTAATCCTATTGGAGATCGATCTGAACTGAGCTGCCATACATCCATCGCGCCAACTTCATCAATAATCTGCTTTACAAATCGCGGCGCACGATGATCTGGATGAAATTCAACAGCCTTAGGCTGTCGATAACTGGCTCGCAGTCCTAGCTGGCATTGCTCACCTGACTGCGTAAGATCAACTTCAATCTTCCAAGTTCTGCCTTCGACACTCGAATCAGGCTCCTCCATCTCAAGAGCAAATGCATCGTTTGTCAGGGCAAAGTCAGCCCTAAACCCTGAACGCGAAAATCGATAAAATGGGTCTATATCAGGCCGAAAAGACGTCTCGTAAGGTTTTGCTTTCTCGTTCCACCACGAGTTTATAACTTGTACTGTTTTCTCAAATGAATCTTGCCTATTTAAGAGTGGCAGGCTTAGCCGAAGCACAGTGGTTAATTGTGGAAGTGGAAGCGATTGTAGTTGCTCACGGAGTGTCAGTCCCATTGTTCAAGCTCCTAAACTACTTAAGTAATACGCAAGTGAAGTGTAATGCACTTCGAAAATAAATGGTCATAAAATAATCCGGGTCTCATAAGTGAGACCCGGAACACCTGATTTCAATTGTAAAAGTGGAATGTTATTTTGCGCGGGCGAATTTCAGGGCTTCCAGGGCTGCGCCGCGGGCGCCTGCTGTGTCGCCGTTGGGCATGATGTGGATGGGAATGCCAGCTTGCTCGGCGCGCTGGTGTCCCATGCCGAGGCGGACCTCGTCGACGAACCACTTCTGGAACTCGGGGCCGGTCTCGATGGCTCCGCCGCCGATGA
>CAIMNN010000076.1 GCA_903842845.1 uncultured Acidobacteriaceae bacterium
CGCCGCGTTGTACGACCACACCGTCTCATGGTGTCCCCATCCGGTCTCCGCAGGAATCCCCTCGCGGCATACCGCCTGCATAAGCGCCGCGTGTCCGCGCACCACCGGATGCTCCGCCGCAAAAAGCCTGCCGGGATAAATGCAATGCGAGAGAGCCCACTGCGCCGCCTGAGGACGTGGCTGGTCCCACGGGTCCGGCAACTTCCACGCCGCATCTGCCTTCAACAGCATCGGCAAAAAATCAAAGCGTCCCTCATAAGAACACATCTCCTGCGCTGCCGCTTTTTCAAACGCCGCAAACAATTCGCGATACACCGCACTCGCGCGCGCAGCGCTCTTCAATCCCAGTGGAGCGCCAGCCTCGCCCATCGCCTTCAATCCGGTCATCGCCCACAATGTATTTGTCAGCTCGTCGCGCACATCTTCAATGCCGCCGTCTGCAAATCCGCGCGGCAGCAAACCGTAGCCGCCAAGCGCGCTGCCTTCCTTGCGAGCCTGCGCGCGCAATCCATCCAAAAAATCAATCGCCGAAGCCACATTCGGCTCCAACTCGCGCAGCAAGCTCCAATCCTGGCTCAGCTCGCACTGGCGCACCAATGTGAACATCGCGATCGCCGTGTCCTTATAGTGTTCGCGCCCTCCCGCTGCAATGATCTGCCCGCTCGCCTGCTGTTTGGACCACGTTGTCTTCAATCCCTCTATCGCCTCTTTGTCGTAGCCCAAATAGCGCGCAGCCTCCAGCAGAAAATTCCCATCCACAACCCACAGCCCGCGGTAACAAGTCGGACCCACCTGGAACGTCAGCCGCCCATTGCGCACCTCGCGCGCTTGCAGAATATTGCGCGCACAAGCTTCAAGAAACTCGCCCTCTCTGCCCGGTGCCGTCCAGCTCACCGGCGAGTGCAACGGCGACCAGCTCTTCCAGAATTCGCGCGCTGCCCCAAGCAATTTCTCCGGCGCATCAAGCCCGGCCATCAGCTGCTGCTTGCTCTGCCCCGACTGCGGAATGCGGAAGAACGCCCTGTAAGGCGCAGTCGGCTTCAAAAGCCCATGGCGCAAATTGAGCATCTGCTGCGTCGGAGTCTCACCATCCAGAACCCCCTCGCGCTGCGGCTTGCCCTCCGCCTCGCTCAGCACCACTGCCGACATCAACAGCTTCCCCGTGCCGCGCTCCACCACTGCAAGATGCGCTCCATCCATCTCCAGGTCATATTTCGTCAGCGATCGTATCTCCACCATCGGCGCAACCTGTGCCGGTTGCCCATTGCGTGCGCGTATCTCCATCAGCACGTTGTCCACGCGACCCTCATCCGCATTCTGAGTGGCAAAAGCCGTCAGCGTCATCACCGCGTGCTTCCACTCGAGATCCGTGCGCACAATCGGCGTCCGCGGCGAGTCGAGCGTTTGCCGCATCGCCTCAGCAGGCTTCATCCCATGCAACAGAAAATGAAACTGCAATGGAAAGTGGAACACCCCATGCTCCATGTCGTAGCCGTACAGCAGTTCCCCGCTCTCGCCAAGCACGCTCTTGTGCGGATCATCCGGAAAGCAATACGCCATCTGGCGCTCGCGCGGAGCAAATCGGAAGTCAATCTCCTCGTGTTCCGCGTGCTTCTCCGCCGCCTGCGCTCTCTGCTCGTCGGCCGCCGGTGCTGCTTGCAATAAAGGCGGAGCCATCAGTGCTCCGCCTGTGGCCAACGCGCCACCCAAAAAATGTCTGCGATCAATATTCTTCATGGGGCCTTGCCTTTCCTGCGTTTGCCACATTCTATAACTTGTCTTGCCTGTTCATCTGTACCGCTTGCACACAAAGAATTGCCGCAGCCGCAGCAACCCAGTGCGACAATATGCCGCAGCTATCCCGCATAAAATCAACAGCTTTCACCCTTAAGATAAATTCAGTCATGAAACTTCCCCGCCTCGCACTCTTCCCCATTCTTCTCCTCTCTCTCGCTGCGCACGCCAGCGTCTTCGCCAAAGTGCAAGGCATTGTCCACGACCCCACGCACCGCCCCATCGCCGGCGCGCGCGTCACTCTCAAAGCAATCGGCTCCAACTTCGTTCTCACCTCCACCACCAACAGCGATGGCCTCTTCCTCATTGACGGCGCGCCGCTCGGCCTCTATCAGCTCACCGCCGAGTACTCCGGCTTCGCACCCTCCACACAAACCATCACTCTCACCAGCGGCACCAACCCCGTCTTCCATCTGATGCTCGCCGTCGCCTCGCCCACCACCACCGTCGCCGTCACCGACTCCGCACTCACCCTCGCCCCCGACACCGTCACCCCCACCACGCTCATCACTCGCGCAGACATCGACCAAACCCCCGGCGCATCGCGCAC
>CAIMNN010000077.1 GCA_903842845.1 uncultured Acidobacteriaceae bacterium
AAATCCAGCGCCGGTTCTCAATCGCCCGCATGCGCAGCATGTTGAAGTGCTGCCACGGCGCGCTCGTGTCGCCGTACCAACCGTCGTCGCTCACGTTGACAAAAACCTCTCCGCCCAGCCGCGCAAAGTGACGAATCTCATCGGCGAACACCGCCTCATAACAAATAAAGCTCGCGTAGCGATGCCCATTCAACCGGAAGACCTTGCGCTCTTCACCACGCGACATCGATGACACGCGCCCAGTCAGCTTATGCGCAAAGCTGAACAGGCTCTGAAACGGAATGTACTCGCCATACGGAACGAGATGAATTTTGTCGTAGCGGCCGACCTGATGACCATCAGGCGAAAAAACAATCGCTGAATTGTAGAAGTTGTACACGTGCTCCGGCTCGTTGAAGTCAACGCCGACGCCGCCGATGAAAAGCGACGCATGAGAGTTCGTAGCAAGCGCGCCCATCGTATCCTGAAATTTCTTCTGCGGTTCAAAGAACGGCGCAGGCGACTCCGGCCACGCGATGACCGATGGCAAACGCGCAGGGTCGCAAGGTGGGTTGATGGTCGACGCGGAGAGTTCCGTTATTCCATCTATATACTGCGCGCTTGCGCAGGGGTGCGCGGCACGATGGTTGAGCTCGACCATCTGCTGCACCCACTCGGTGTCGTTCCACAAATTGTCGCCAGCAACATCCAGATTCGGCTGAACGAGCAGCGCCGTATCCGTTGCCGCTGGCGCAGCAGGTTTCAACAGCAATCCCGCAACGCTCACCAGCATCAACACAACTCCGGCATAAGCAAAAATCCTCTTCTGCTTGAACGCCGGCAGATACGCCGCAGCCAACATCGCATTCGCCGCAACAATAAGAAATGTAATTCCATATACTCCGGTCCACGGTGCCAGATGCATCAGCAGCGCGTTGTCCACCTGCGAGTAACCAAGCTGGTCCCACGGAACGCTCGTGAATCGCGCCGCCACAAGGTCAAGTCCGCACCACAAAAATGGCGCGGCGAGTAGCGTGACGGCGAGCGATTTGGTCGAACGCCGGATAATCACCAATCCAAAAGTAAAGAGCGCAAAGTAATTGCCCAGCACTAAACTGTAGCCAAGCAGCAACAGCACCGACACAACCGGCGAAAGATGCCCGTGTTCGTGCATCGTGTCGTAGATCCAGTAACAGTTGCCCATGTACCACAGCACGCCGGCAAAGTAGCCAAGCAGATACGCCTTCAGCCGTGGCCGTGGCGCGCCTGGCAGTTTGTCCGCGGGGCAGCCGCAACCAGGGTCAAGCGACAGCACCGCAACAATAAGCGGCATCAGCCCGAACCACGCGAAGATGCTCCGCCAGGCAGGCATCGGCCCGGCCAGCGGAAACGGCAACTCCAACACAACAGCGGTCACAAGCGCCGCCAACCAACGCATTTTGTCGCTACGCATACATCGCCAGTTTAGCAAGCGAACACGACGCCACGCCGTTGCATTGTTTTCCTGCCGCCGCACCAACTTCTCGGTTACAATTCACTCATGATGACATTTGCCATCTTCGCCATGAGGGCACTCGAAGTCCTCTTCTTCACCGGCCTCGCCGGTTCGGTCATTGTCATCCTCATCAGCTTCTACGAGGATGCAATCGAGCTCATGGGCAAGGATGAGCCCACACATCACGTGCCTGAACACTAAAAACATACTTCAATTCAAGTTGCTCCAAATAAATGTAAATACATTCCCACTTCTAGCCTGTAATCATGCGATTTTCAAATATTAAGAATTGACGTAACAAATCGCAGCCCATACACTCAGATACTGGCGCGGTTTGCGATTTTTACAATCCGCGACCCTGGGTTGCCGGAGTCTCTCCGGCCTTTGTTTTTCATTCTTATGGCCTCTTCACGCACGACCGTTGCCCCGCCGAGTGACCGCGTCCGACTGATTGTCGCTTCATCAGTGATGCTCACCTTCATCTCCTTCTGGAGAGCGGCGGCCATTGTTCTAAACGATCTCGGCTCATCAGCCTTCTATGCCGGTGGCATCGCGGAGCACGCCATCGGCGCTTCCGCTCCCTGGTTCATCCTCGGCATCATGCTCTTCAGCTTCGCCGTCCGCGCCGTCTACGTCGAAAGCTGCTCCATGTTCACCCGCGGCGGCGTCTATCGCGTCGTCAAAGAGGCCCTCGGCGGAACCTTCGCCAAGCTCAGCGTCTCCGCGTTGATGTTCGATTACATCCTCACCGGCCCCATCTCGGGCGTTTCAGCCGGACAATACATCACCGGCCTGATGAACGAACTGCTCAACGTCGCGGCCCATAGCAACTGGCTGCCCCCGGCGCTCATGGATGCGCACTCCAATCCATTCCAGTTCAACCTTGACCACACCTCCGCAGTCTTCGCCGCAATCGTCACCATCTACTACTGGTGGCAGAACATCAAAGGCATCGAGGACTCCAGCGACAAGGCAATGCGCGTCATGCAGATCACAACCGTCATGGTTGTCATCCTGCTTCTCTGGGGCGTCTATTCCGTCATGATCCGCGGCGCTCATCTGCCGCCCGCGCCCATTCCATCCAACCTGCACTTCAGTGACGACGCGCTCGGCTTCCTCAGTGGCACTAAGCTGCTGCCCGTGCTCGGCCTCTTCGGCATTCTAATGGCCTTCGGCCACTCCATCCTCGCCATGAGCGGTGAGGAGAGCCTCGCCCAGGTCAACCGCGAGATAAAGCATCCCAAGCTCAAGAACCTCAAGCGCGCGGCCATCGTCATCGCCATCTATAGCCTTATATTCACCGGCGGCGCAACCATTCTCGCCTCCATGCTCATCCCTGCATGGGAGCGCACGCACATCTATCAGGACAACCTCATCGCCGGCCTCGCCATGTACATGGTCGGCCCTGAGGCTCTGCGCATCGGTTTCCGCATCTTCGTCGTCATCGTCGGCTTCCTCATCCTCTCCGGCGCTATCAACACCTCCATGATCGGCTCAACCGGCGTGCT
>CAIMNN010000078.1 GCA_903842845.1 uncultured Acidobacteriaceae bacterium
CGAACCGCGAGGCGATGCCTGAGGACCTGCGCAGGCAGATTCCGTATATCAGGCGCGTGCTTGAAGGGATGCGGATTCCGATTCTTGAGGCGGAGGGGTTTGAGGCTGATGATGTGATCGGCACGCTGGCGCGCAAGGCGGCAGATGTGGGGCACCCGGTTTTTGTTGTCTCCGGCGACAAGGACATGATGCAGCTGGTGAACGAGAAGGTGCGCATCCTCAACCCACAAAAAGACAACTTGATTATTGATGCGGCGAAGGTGGTAGAGATTTTGGGTGTGCCGCCGGAGCGGGTTGTGGATGTGATGGCGCTGCGTGGCGACTCGGTGGACAATGTGCCGGGCGCGCCGGGAATTGGCGACAAGGGCAGCGTGGAGTTGATCCAGCAGTTTGGTTCGGTGGAGGCGGTGCTGGACCGCGCGGCTGAAGTGAAGAGAAAGAGCTATCGCGAGTCGCTGGAGCAGAACCGCGAGACGGTGTTGCTGTCGAAGGAACTGGTGACGATTGACAGCCATGTGCTGCTGGAGTTGGACCTGAAGGCGATGGAACTTCAGGACGCGGATGCAGAGGCGATGCGGAGTTTGTACACGGAGCTTGAGTTCACGACGATGTTGCGTGAGCTTTCGTCGACTGCGCCGGCGCAGAAGAGTGTGACGGAGAAGACTGAGCAGAAGCTGACGTTGATTGAAGAACCGAGTGATGCGGAGATTAAACAATTCTTTGCAGCGGCGAAGGGCGGGCTTGCTTTTGTTTTTGAGTCGGCGTTGAAGGGCAAGTCGTCGTCGAAGAGCGACGACAGTGGGCAGGCGGACGAGGAGGAAGCGGCCAAGCCGAAGACGATGTCGCTGCTAGACCTGGCTGAAGAGTGGGAGAAGGCTGCGGAGGTTTATCTAGGGGTGAGCGCGGAGGAGGAGACCGGGCTCAGGCTGAAGTTGAATGATGAGTTGCAAGGGTTGCTCGAAGACGCGAAGACGCCGAAGCTCACTCACGATGCGAAGAGTGCGATGCATGAGGCGGAGAAGTTCGGGTTCACGCTCGGCGGCGTCAGCGATGACACGATGCTGCTTTCGTATGTGCTGAATCCGACGCATTCGACGCAGAGTCTGGCCGATGTTGCGGCGCGCGGGGGATTGAATACGCCGGGGTCGCTGAGTGCGGCGGCGGTTGCAGTTTCGAATTTAGTTGATGTGCTGAAGTCGCAGCTTGCGGAAGAGAAGCTGTTAGAGGTTTACGAAAAGATTGACCTGCCGCTTGCGCCGGTGCTTTTTGATATGGAGCGCGTGGGTGTGCGGATAGACACGAAGATGCTGGACAAGCTCTCGATCAGATTTGCGACGGAGATAAACCGCGTTGGGACGAAAATTTATGAGCTGGCGGGGAAGCAGTTCAACATCAACAGCCCGAAGCAGCTTGGGGTAGTGCTGTTTGAGGATTTGAAGCTGCCGGCTCCGGCGAAATCCGGGAAGACGAAGAGCTACTCGACGGCGCAGGATGTGCTGGAGGAGTTGGCGGCGCATAGTGAAGTGCCGAAGATGGTGCTTGAGTACAGGCATCTTTCGAAGTTGAAGTCGAATTACATTGATGCGCTGCCGCTGTTGGCCGATTCCGCTTCGCGCGTTCATACGACTTTTCAGGCGGCGGCTGTTGCTACTGGCAGGCTGTCATCGATCAATCCGAATTTGCAGAACATTCCTGTGCGGACGGAGCTGGGGCGCGAGATTCGTGCGGCGTTTGTGGCGGCGCCGGGGAATCTGCTGCTCTCGGCGGATTACTCGCAGATAGAGTTGCGGCTGATGGCGCATTTCAGCGAGGACCCGTTGCTGGTGCGCGCGTACAAGAACAATGAGGACATCCATACGCTAACGGCGAGCGAGGTGTTTGGCGTTGCAGCTGACAAGATGGACAAGGAGACGCGCAACCGGGCGAAGGCTGTGAACTTCGGGATTGTTTACGGGATTTCGGCGTTTGGGCTGGCTGCGCAGTTGGGGATTCCGCAGTGGGAGGCGCGGGATTACATCGAGAGATATTTTGAGCGATATCTAGGCGTTAAGGCATTTATCGAAAAGACGCTTGAAGAGACGCGGCGGCGCGGGAGTGTGCGGACGATGTTTGGGCGGATGCGGCCGATACCTGACATTCAGAGCCGGAATCCGAACCAGAGGGGCTTTGCCGAGCGGACTGCGGTGAACACGCCGTTGC
>CAIMNN010000079.1 GCA_903842845.1 uncultured Acidobacteriaceae bacterium
ACAGTTACCGCCGGCCCGAACATGGCCAACTTCGTCAACAACTATGGCTTCTTCGTTCGCCTTAGCGGTTACAACGGAAAAGCAACAGTCCAGTGCACTACATGCCATAACCAGCATGTGATGAACATTGTCAGCGTGAATACAAACAAGAGCTTGTTGGTCGCGGGTAACACGGTCGCGGGCTCCGGCCTTCCGACCGGTACTTATGCCACGATGTTCTTCCTGCGTGGACCTTACAACCCGTTCGACGCCAACCAGAGCACCAACCAGACGGCCCAGTTCTGCCGTCAGTGCCATGGTGGCGAGTCGAACGAGATGAACGGCAGCACCGCCGGTACAATCTTCTAATTGCAACTTGATTCAAAGGGAGGAAGAGCAATCTTCCTCCCTAAATTTTGAAAGACTTCTTCCCCGGGGGTTGTGCATGAGGCAGTTGACGCAGTTTTTACTTTTGATATTTCTAGTTTCCAGCGCTCAAGCGCAGGTGGCCTCCCACGCCCCGACAAAATTCAATAACACACCAGCAGCGACCGCTACCAAGCCCCCCGCTAACCCCATGGGCAAAGCAGTTGTGAGCGTCAATGGTACGGTGCTGACCCAGTATGACCTGGTCCGCGAAGAGTACACCATCTTCCCGTATGCCAAGCAGCATGGCGGCGTGCCCAAGGAACTTGAACCCGGTATCCGCAGCGGCGCGCTGGACATGATCATCTTTGAAGAGCTCGTCTATCAGGATGCATTGCGCAGGAAGATGTCTATCTCGGATGCAACGGTCCAAAAGGCGGAGAAAGAGTTTCGCGCACAATTTCAGACCCAGGAAGAGTACGACCGCTTGATGCAGGAGGAGTTTCACGGTTCCCGTGAACAGCTTGACGGCAAGATTCGCCGCTCGTTCCTCATCGATGAGTATCTGAAAAAAGAGATCGAAAGCAAGGCCAAGCTGACCGCCGAAGAACTGCGGAGCTACTACGAAAGCAACCCCAAGCTTTTTGACCAGCCGGAGCTGTACACCGTTCAGAGCATCTCCTTTATTCCACCTGCCAATGCCACCCCCGACCAATTGAAAGAAGTGAAGGTCAAAGCGGATGCAGCGCTTGCCCAGGCCCAGAAGACCAAGAATACGGAAGAGTTTGGCTTGCTGGCTGAAAAGGTCTCAGAGGATGATTACCGCGTGATGATGGGCCAGCACAAGCCTATGCAGGCCAATGAGCTGTCGCCGGACGCAGTAAAGGCGCTTTCCGTCCTGAAGCCGGGCGAGATAACCGGGCTCATCCAGGTCGGCACTGCTTATACCATCCTGCGGCTGAATGACCACAAGCCGGCCACCCACAAGAAATTTGAGGATGTCAAGGATGCACTGGCTAAGCAGTTGGAGCAAAAGAAGAGTAACGATATGCGTAGCGCGCTTGACAAGAAGTTGAGAGCTGACGCAAAGATTGTGACGATGTAGCGGGATTAGCATTTTTTAGCACCATGTAGGAGCTTTGGCAATGGATCGCAGGATGCGAGCGGTGTTTCTCAGTGCGGCGGTAGGGTTACTTTTAACCGTAATGCCCTTGCACGCGCAGCTGCAAAAAGGTGATTTCACAAGCTCTCTGGACGGTTATCTTTCTACGGGTTATAGCGCATCCACGGGCGACCAGACCGCGCTCTCTACACATAATTGGAATTTCGGCGGCAGCACCACTTTGAATGGCTATTATTATGCTCCGACCTTTGTCAGCTATACCGGTGCATTTTATGCAAACCAGTCTAAGGCCAACTCGGATTTCAAATCCGTCTCGAATACAAGCGGTTTCAACCTCGCTGCCGTTCTTTTTACAGGCAGCCATTATCCCGGCTCAATGGGCTACTCGCAAACTTACGATTCCGAGGGAAGCTACAATCTTCCCGGTCTGTCGAACTATGTGACTCACGGAAACGGCAATAGCTTTCAGGTGCAATGGGGTGAGACGATTCCCTCGTTGCCGTCTTTTTCCGCATCGTACATCAGAAACAACAGCAACTATTCCGTGTATGGAACGAATGAGAGCGGGAACAGTCATTCGGATATGTTCAACTTCCGGTCTTCCTATTCCGTTGACGGATTCCAGATGGGTGCCTTCTATAACAAGAACTTTGGAAATGCCGAAACCCCGCCGCTCATTACAACCACTGCTATCAAGGTCAAATCAGCAGGCGATGCTGAAGGTTTCAACCTCAGTCACAGGCTGCCATGGAATGGTTCTTCGGGGCTGGGTATCACTCGGTCTTCGTGGAACGATACGGTTGCCGGCATCAGCACAAGTGGAACCGTCAACCAGATCAACGCCATGGCCTCTATACATCCGACCAACAAAGTATCCCTTGGCACTAATCTCAACTACACTGACAACCTGAACGGCCAGATTATTGAAGCCATCATCGGCGCTGGCGGGCTTCCCACAAGCAGCGGTTCCAATCAATCATCCAGCTCCTGGGACAGTATGACGACTCTGGGTTATTACCCGGCAAGAAACTTTCAAACCTCGCTCTATTATGAGAAAAGAATACAGTCCTATCAAGGCATCAATTATGACGACTCGTCCTATGGCGGCGGCGCAAGCTACACGCGCGATCTGCCGAACGGTGCGTTGAATGCCGCGCTCAGTGTCACGGGTAATTTCGGCAGCGGCAACACCCGCGATTCACTCGGACTCATAGCGAATGCAAATTATACGGGCACGGTCCGTAACTGGAGGCTCAGTGCGCA
Source organism: uncultured Acidobacteriaceae bacterium (assembly GCA_903842845.1). Classification (GTDB taxonomy): domain Bacteria; phylum Acidobacteriota; class Terriglobia; order Terriglobales; family Acidobacteriaceae; genus CAIMNN01. The sequence continues at coordinate 2,732 of CAIMNN010000079.1, forward strand.
GGTCTCCTACACGCAAAATGTGCAGACCCTGCTGGTCACAAACACCAACTCCTATTACAACTTCTCAGGCAATGTGCAACGCAGCCTGGGCCGCTTTCACTTTGCAATGGGTGCCAGCGACTCGCGTACTGGTTTGACTGACATTTCCGGGATATCAAGCACCAGCCAGAGCTACAACGCGTCAGTGGGATACAGTGTCTGGCTGACCGCCGCAGGCAATTTTACAAAGTCTGACGGAACCGCATTGTTGACCGCCGGTGGACTTGGTGGCGTGCCTCCAGTCGGTGACCCATCGGCGCTTGTCAGTCTGTATGGCGGTGAAAGTTATTCCGCGTCTCTGGGCAGCTCGCCGGTCCGGCACCTTGTGATGTCGGCTACCTACAGCAGGTCGATCTCAAATACGAACAGCAATGGATTGACCTCCGACAATGTGAACGGTTTGTATACAGCGCAGGCTCAGTACCAGTTGCGCAAGCTGTACTTCACAACCGGTTACGAACGATTGCTGCAAGGTTTCAGTGGATCGGGAGCAGCTCCACAAGTGGTTTATTCTTACTATGCTGGAGTGTCGCGTTGGTTCAAATTTTTCTGAGTTCGGCCGTTGCGCGCAGGCTCGCCAAGGCGATCCTGCTGGTGGCGCTCGTCTGCGCCTTGCAATTTCCACTGCATGCAGGGTCGAAGGGAAAAAACACTAACGCACCAACGGAAAACTGGGTGATGTCGCTCGATGGCGGCCGGACACTGACCTGGGAACGCACTTTCAGCATCGAGACTGACGTTAAGCCGGTCAAGGGTTTCTGGACAAAGGTCTTCGATTTTGTTGCCGGCGCGCCGGACCTGCGCTTCCTCGTCAATCCCTACAGCGTGACCACCGATTCGCATGGCCGCATACTCATCACTGACCCCGCCGCGCGGGGAATACATATTTTTGATTTCACTGAACACAAGTACAAATTCATTCAGCATTTGAGCCGCGACGGCATGGGTAAGCGCGATCTGCGCACGCCGCAGTGCATCGCCGTAGACGCCTCCGACAATATCTATGTCACCGATTCGGAAGCCGGCGTCATCTTTGTCTTTGAGCCGAACGGAAAGTTTGTGCGCACCATCGGCAGTCTGAAGGGCGGCGAGGGATATTTCAAACGGCCAACAGGCATCGCGGTTGACTCGGCTGCGCAGAAGATATATGTGACCGACACGCTCAAGGACAAGGTATTCGTTCTCGGCATGGATGGAACAATCCTGCAGTCTATCGGCAAGACCGGCAGCGGTAACGGCGAGTTCAATCTTCCGACCGAGTTGCGCATCACAAACAACCAACTGCTGGTTGTGGATGCGATGAACTTTCGTGTTCAAAGATTCGACCTGTCCGGAAAATTCTTGAACGCTATCGGCAGCCTGGGCGACAGCCCCGGCTCGTTCTTCCGCCCGAAAGCACTGAGCATCGATTCGGAAGGTCATATCTATGTCGTAGATTCCTTGTGGGGGATGGTTCAGGTCTTTGATGAAAAGGGCCAGCTGCTCTACCACTTCGGCGAGCGCGGCATACACGCCGGAGAGTTCCAACTGCCCAACGGATTGACCATCGACCGCAATGACAAGGTTTATGTTGTAGACACATTCAATAGGCGAGTGCAGATCTTCCAATACAAGGGAGTGCATGAGACGGCCAAAGGTGAATTGAGATGAAGATGTTGAAAATATCGGCCGCGTTGTTGTTTTTTTCTGTCCTGCTGGCGTGCGGGATAAACCTGCGCGCGCAGACCTCAGTGGACGTGCTCGGCATGCACAGTCTTGGACCAGGCAGTACATCGCCTATCACCGGTGCGCGGCCTGACCCTTGTCTTTATTGTCATGCGCCTCACTCCGGCGGAAACATGGGTCTGTGGAACCAGCAGCTCACCAAGCAGACCTATACGATGTACTCCAGCACGACGGAGAAGAAAAACGCCAGTAAACAACCCTCTTTGGGCCATAGCAGCAACCAATGTCTCAGTTGTCATGATGGCACCGTCGCCGTGGGAGCCACTATCGCTTACGGACAGATCTCGACGCAAGGTTCGATGGCGCCCAAAGATGTTTTCAGTGCCACTCTTCCTGGCTCGTTGCCACTTTCTAGCTCGCACCCCTTCAGTTTTGTTACTCCATTAAAAGACACTATTATTATGGCGGCAAGCCTGGTGCAGAGCGGCAAAACCATCGACCCTCTGCATAGGGTGAAATTGATCGGCGGCAACGTCGAGTGCATCTCCTGCCACAATCCTCACGTGCAGGGCACGGATGTGATCGCGCAGAACTTTCTGGTTCGCGACAGCTCTTCCGGCACCATGTGCCTCTCCTGCCATGACCCGACACGCACCATCACAAACGAGACCAACCCGCTGGCTGACTGGTCAACAAGCATTCATGCCACATCAAGCGCGAAGCTCTCTTCGACGTCTGGGTTGGGCCTCTATACAACCATCAGCACCAACGCTTGTTCCTCGTGCCATGCCGGTCATAATGCGTCGAGCGCGCCGAGAGTCCTGCGCGGCAGCAACGATCTGGATTGCGTCGGTTGCCACAACGGCTCAAGCAATGTTTCCCCGATGCAGAATTTCGACAACGTGATCGCGGAATACGGGTCGACGAAGATTGGCCATACCATCGCACTCACCGGTCCGTCATCGACGAACCCGCACGACGCAGCGGAGACTACGCTCCTCAACGGCAACCGCCATGCTACATGCGTGGACTGTCACAATGCTCACAGCACTCAAGTCGTCAGCACACCATTCCCGGATGCGCCATTGACGCGCGTTTCACAACGCGACGCAGCCGGCATCAGCGCAGCCGACGGCACTACAGTGGTTCCGCAGTCGGTCAATCAATATGACATCTGCCTTCGCTGCCATGGCTCCAGCACCGGCAAGCAGGCGCTTTCGCAATATGGTTATATGCCGGTTCGAGTGGTCGCGATCAGTGACTTCCTGAATGTCATCCCTCAATTCGCGCAGAACTCCACTTCAGCGCACCCGGTGATGTACGCGACAACCAACGCGCTGTCGCAGCCAAGCCTGCTTCCGAAAATGCTGGAATTTGACGGCACAACCCAGGGCCGCACCATCGGGACGCAGATCCTTTGCACCGATTGCCACAACAGCGACGACAATCGCGAGTCGGGCGGCACGGGTGCGAACGGCCCTCACGGGTCAGTGAACTTCCACATCCTTGAGCGCAAATATTTGAACAGTCAGGTTGACCCGTCAGCAGGTCCCGGTTCGCCCGTCACTATCAATCTTTTCCCGACTCCGGATCTGACCGTCAACGGACCCTATGCGCTCTGCGGCAAGTGCCACAACTTGTCGAACATCATGCTGAATGCCAGTTGGTCACAGCACAGCCGTCACATCAACGATGGCTTCTCTTGCTCGGTCTGTCATACGGCTCACGGCATGCCTACCACCGACGGCAACATCAGCGGTGAGCGGTTGGTGAACTTCGATGCCAACGTGGTCGCGAAGAATGGCGTCAACCCCATCAGCTACAACCGTACTGCCAACACCTGTACGCTGGTCTGCCACAGCTATGCCCACGACACGACGAATACGGGCACAGCGAATGGATTTTTCCGTGGCACCAAGGGACCCGGCAAGAAAAAATAACCGCATGATCCAACAGCAAAAGAGCGCGCCCATATGGCGCGCTCTTTTTATTGATCGATTCAGACCGCAGACTTAGAAAATTGTCCCACTCGTGCTGCCGTTCATCTCATTTGAGAGTTCGGCGTGGCATTGCCGGCAGAACTGCGCTGTCTGGTTCGACGCAACGTTTGTATCCGCCGGGTTATAGGGGCCGCGCAAAAAGAAAGTGGTTGCGTAGGTGCCTTGCGGCAAACCCGACGAAGAATTGCTGTTGACCGTGAACACATTCATCGAGTGCGGCTCGTGACAGGTCGTGCACACAACCACCGCCGAGTTGTTGTAGCTGCCGGGCTGAACGAAGAACCCATAATTCTTTACAAACCTGCTCGCATTGGGCCCGGTCATGTTCACCTGGCCTTTCGAGATTGAGCAATCCCACTTGCTGCCACCGCAACTTATCTGTGCACTCAGACCGGAAGGGTGATCGCCCAGATAGCTCGACGCGCCGGAAGAATTTTTGCCCAACAGCGTTGGGATCTGCCCGCGATTTCCATAAGTGTAGGGCAGTGTTTCATAAACCCTGTTCTTCATGATCGAGTTGGTCGCATAGTTCCCATCGTGGCAGCTCAGGCAAGTTAACATGCCGCTGACATCCGGCGTATTGGCCGAAAAGCTGGAGGGCAACACCTCTACATATTTGCCGCCGCCCGTGCTGATGGTTTTCCCGTAAAGGCCGGATGCATCAACACCCCATAGTGCGCTGTTGCCGGAGTTTGAGTTACCGGTCATGCCGTTTCCGCTTGAGCCGCTGTGCGGCGCATGGCAGGCCGAGCAGCCGCGGCCATAGTTCAGGTGAGCTCCAAGAACATCAGACGTCACCTTCGTCAGTTGTGCAGACGCAGTGGTAACGGCCAACAGAAGTGTGAAAGCGGTCAGGATGAATGACTTCATTTGCAGGTTGCCTCCTCGTGCTTACTGGAGGCATCGTCAGGTGAGAGTTCGTTCTGAAGTAAAAAATCAATTAAAGGTAATTACAGTCAGCAATAAGTTGTTCCTTATCCGGAAAAATTGAGATTTCTAATTACCGATTCCACGATTGCAAATCAAACAACTGCAACGCTTCAAATTCTCACCCAAAGCAGTGATTTGCAGGTTCAGATTTCTGATGGAAAACCATCCATTCACAGGTTAGTTTTGATGCGGCCAACGCAATTATGCACCGCAGAAAAAATAGGCGTCTCCCTCGTCTGGCGTTATTGACGCACTATCGGGTGTCATCGTAAACTCTAGATAATAGGGAACATAGTTATCCGTATTCAGAGTCTATTGCTTTGTGATGTGACGTGTGCACTGCATCACAATGGTCTGTGATGGGAATTTCAGTCACAAACCATACATAGCTGTTGTAATGGGTTGCAGTGGTTGTTTTTCTGCGTTCGATTTTCAGTGCAGAATGCAGGAGAAGTGCAGGCTGCAAGGGGTCAAGGTGGAACGTACTTTCTGCTATTCTTCCTCCTGAAGACGGAAAGCAACGCACGGATTGTGCGGTTCGATCGGCAATTGCCTGCTGTTTTTGATTTGGCAGGGGGTCATGGAAGTGGGCGGATATTTCTGAGCAAAGATTGCGCCCAGGTTCTAGGTGCTCAGCCGAAGGGTGGTATTCCGGCGATGAACGAAAAAGAAATGTTTGGTGAGTTTGCTATGAGCTTGTCCCTGTTTCAGGCCAGATCTCGTCACGCAGTGGTGCGCAAGAACAAGCGCGACTGGATGCTCTCAGTTGGATTCATTCTGGCGCTGCTCTTCCTCTCAGCAGCGGCTCCGGCACGTGCATCCGTTCATCCTGTCCCACTCGATAAAAACACTGACACAGCCAAATGCCTGGAGTGCCACGGCGACAAGGCCAAAGGAAAGTCAGTCCACTCGGCAATCGGCAGCGGCTGCATGAGCTGCCACGAGATTCGCGTCAACAAGGAAGTGACGCGCATCAAGCTCATCACGGCGACGCCCTCTGCGCTTTGTGTAACCTGCCATGCCGACAAAAAGGCCGCCGACATCAAAGGGCACGTGCATTCGCCTGCGGTGCGCGATTGCACCACCTGTCATGACCCGCATACCAGCGACAATAAGAATCAGTTGTTGAAGCCCACCTCGGGCGACGCAAAAGAAAATCTCTGCCTCAGCTGCCACAAGACAGGCCTGAATATGCCGGAGAAGGGCAGCCGTCACGCCGCGCTCGACGCAGGCTGCGACACCTGCCACGTCACTCACAAGACCGGTGCAGAGCGGACCGACGAGAACTTCTTCCACCTCACGAAATCGGCGCCGGCGCTTTGCCTCGACTGCCATGACGCCAAGGATGCCGCCCTTCAGAAGGCACACAAGAATCAGCCCTTCGCCACGGCCAACTGCGTGGAGTGCCATGACCCGCACCAGTCCAAGAGCCCGAAGCTGATGGCTAGCTTCCTGCATCCACCCTTTGCCGACAAGAGCTGCGAGATGTGCCATGCGGACTCCAAGGACGGCAAGGTCGTGCTGACAGAGACGGATACCAAGAAGCTCTGCGGAACCTGCCATGACGACAAGCCGAAGATGATCGAAGCGTCAAAGGTGCCGCACCCCGGTGCAATGGGCGAGTGTACCGACTGCCACAGCCCGCACGCCAGCCGCCAGCCCGGATTGCCGAAAACTGACTCAGTTGCCATCTGCCTCGGTTGCCACACCGATATCGATGATCTGCGCAAAAAGCCGGTGCATCATGAGCCGGTCTTTGGAGTGGGTTGCTCAACCTGCCATACACCGCACGGCGGTGACAACGAGCATCTGGTGCGCGTGCAGGGCAACGGACTTTGCCTTGAGTGCCACGGGCCGGATTCCAAGCCGCAGCCGGTTCCAGACCAGGACGTGATGACGATCTTCAACGGAAAGGTCAAGCTGCCCGCTGATTACGCCAAGAAGAACAAGTTGCCAGTATTGCCGTTGCGCTATGGATTTGGTCATCCGGTGGAGGGTCATCCGGTCAGCGATGTGATGGACCCGAACAATGTAAGCAAGGTGAAGACGAAGCTAAGTTGCATGACCTGCCACCAGCCGCATGCATCGCTTGAGCCGGGCTTGTTGCTGAAGGACCAGAGCAACAACATGGCCTTCTGCGACACCTGCCACAAGAACCGGTTGAACATGAACGAAACGGTGTCACCAAAGAATTAATCGGAGGCCGGGATGTTGTACTTCCTCAATAGATCATCGCAGCGTATCAAGCTGTTGACCGTGTTGCTGACCATGGCGCTGTGCTTTGGCCTGGCCACGGCGCGCGCCACTGACAATAAGAAAAAAAAGAACAATACGCCGGCTCCCGCAGCGGGCCCGCGTGCGTTCAAATTCGACCCCACCAAGTTGGTATGGCCAAGCCCGCCAAATGTCGCCCGCGTAAAGTGGCTGGACTACTATGCCGGCATGAAGATCGACTACAGCGTCGACAAGAAGGGCCAGCAAAAGCAAAGCTGGATGGACCGTCTGGCGGGTACACAGTCAGCGGCTGATCAGGGTGTTAGAAAAGATTTCCCCTTCCAACTCATTGCGCCCTTCGGTGTCGCTGTCGATTCCAAAGGCATGATCTATGTGGCCGACCAGAAAGTTGGCGCCATCTTCGTCTTCGACCAGAAAACTCATGACACGACCATGATCCGCAACGGCTACGAGGCGAAGTTCGAGTGGATCAACGGCTTGGCCATCGACGACGATGACCGGTTGTTTGTCTCCGACTGCAAGATGCGGCATATTGTCGTCTTCGACCCCAAGCATGTCGTGGAGGGTCTGGTCACTGAAGGACTGGAATGCCCCGCTGGCGTGGCTATTGATACTGAGAACCGCCTGTTGTACGCCGCGGACACACAGCAGGACCAGGTTCTGGTCTATGACGCCGATAGCTTCAAGCTCCTGCGCCGCATCGGCACTGGTGGCAAGAACCACTACCTTACTTCCGTCGGCGACTTTGCCGCGCCGCAGGGCGTGGCCGTCGACAAAGACGGAAACCTGTACGTGGCTGACACCATGAATAATCGCGTGGAGATCTTCGACGCAGATGGCGCGTTCGTCAGTTGGTTCGGCAGGCACGGCGATGGACCCGGCTACTTTGCGCGTCCCAAAGGAATCGCCATTGATGGCGATGGCCACATCTGGGTTGCCGATCAGATGACCGACCGCTTGCAGGCTTTCAACAAAGATGGTCAGTTGCTGACCTTCATCGGTGTAGGCCATGGCGAACTGCCGGGTCAGTTCAAGGCGCTTGTGGGTGTTGCTATCGACAAGCAGAACCGCATCATCACAAGCGAACAAGAGCCGGGCCGCATACAAATATTCCAGTACGTCACCGACGCCGATGCGGCAAAGGATAAAGAGCGTCTGGAAGCTGAGCGCGAGAAGGCAGCCGAGCAAAAGCGGCATGGTGCAGCACCAGCCCCAACGCCGACACCACAGACCACACCAGCGCCTGCAGAGGCTCCCAAGTAAACAAACGAAGT
>CAIMNN010000080.1 GCA_903842845.1 uncultured Acidobacteriaceae bacterium
CATGCTCGTTGCCCCACTTGATGAAGGCGCGGATGGCTGTGGGTGCGGTGTAGAAGATGGTGACCTTGTGGTCTTCGATGATCTTCCAGAAGCGCGAGAAGTTTGGGTGGTTGGGCGCGCCCTCATACATGACGACGGTTGCGCCGTTGGCGAGCGGACCGTAAACGATGTAGCTGTGCCCGGTGACCCAGCCGATGTCGGCCGTGCACCAGTAGACGTCGTTCTCATTGAGGTCAAAAATGTATTTCGCGGTGAGATAAGTTTGGACTGCGTAGCCGCCGGTGGTGTGGACGAGCCCCTTGGGTTTGCCTGTGGTTCCGGAGGTGTAGAGGATGTAGAGCGGGTCCTCGGAGTCCATGTGCTCAGGCGGGCAATCGGGTGAGGCTTTGCCGACAACATCGTGCCACCAGTGGTCGCGGCCTTCCTTCATGGTGACGGGCGAGCCGGAGCGTTTGTAGACGAGGACGCTGTGAACGGATGGGCAGACGGCGACGGCTTCGTCGACGATCTGTTTGAGCTTGATCTCTGTGCCGCGGCGGTAGCTGGTGTCTTGTGTGAGGATGGCGACGCAGCTTGAGTCGTTGACGCGATCGGCGATGGCGGTGGCGGCGAATCCGCCGAAGATGACGGAGTGGATTGCGCCGATGCGCGCGCAGGCGAGAAGCGCAATGGCGAGCTCGGGGGTCATGCCCATGTAGATGGCGACGCGGTCGCCTTTTTTGATGCCGAGCGACTTGAGCGCGTTGGCGGTCTTCTGAACTTCGATGTGGAGTTCGGCGTAGGTGAGCTTGCGAACTTCGCCGGGCTCGCCTTCCCAAAGGATTGCGGTCTTGTTGGCGCGGGTGCCGAGGGCGTGGCGGTCAACGCAGTTGTGGCTGAGGTTGAGCTTGCCGCCGACGAACCACTTGGCCCAGGGGAGCTGCCAATCGAGAACTTTGGTCCAGGGCGTGAACCAGTCGAGCTCTTTTGAGGCTTCGGCCCAGAAGGCTTCGGGGTCGGCGATGGATTTTTTGTAGAGCGCCTCGTACTCTTCGAGGCTTTTTACGTGGGCGTGTGCGCTGAACTCCGGCGGCGGGGGAAAGACGCGGTTTTCACGGAGCAGTTGATCGAGGTCCTGGCTGTGACCATTTGGAACCGGAGCGGATGACATGGGCAATTCCCCTAAACAAAAGTAAAAAAATGCAGTCTTGTTACGAGATTCAGCACTGGCAGAAACAATTTTCCGCGTGGTGACACTTTATAGTCCGGAGGATGCGATGGGCAAGTGGGTGAGGCAGGGGTCAGAAATCAGGAGTCAGGGGTCAGAGAACAGAGACCAGTTTGGTTCACGGTAAATCAACTGATCTCTGATCTCTGAAAACTGACAACTGGTTACCCGATCTTTTCGTCGGCTATGACTTCATCCCAGATCTTGACTCCACGTGATTCCTTGAGGAGGAAGATGCCGAGGATGAAAGTGAGTCCTGCGACAGTCATCGGATAGTAGAGACCGGCGTAGATGTTGCCCGTAGTGGCGCAAAGCCATAGACCTATCAATGGCAACATGCCGCCAAAGACGCCGTTGCCGATGTGATATGGCAATGACATCGATGTGTAGCGGATGCGCGCCGGGAATGCCTCGACGAGATACGCGGCGATGGGTCCGTAAATCATGCAGACAAGCATGACCTGCAACCAGACAAACAAGATGATGAGCGGCTTGTTGGGGTCGGGTGCGACCTTGGCCGGAACCCACTTGCCGTCAATCGGCTGATGCGTGACGGGGTCGGTGTCGGCGGTCATCGGCGTCAACTTGATATCGCCAGTGACCTTGTCCCGGATGGAGGTTACGTGGTCGACACCGTTGCCGGCGGCGTAATGCAGGCCATGGTAGATGGGGATGTAGCTGATGACGGCGAGCAGACAAGCAGCCATCATGAGCTTTTTGCGGCCAATCCTGTCACTGAGCGCGCCAAAGATAGTGAAGAAGGGCATGGAGAGAAGCAACGCGATGGCGACCAGAACGAAGGCCGTGGTCTTCTCGATCTTCAGGACGGATTGCAGGTAGAAGAGCGCGTAGAACTGTCCGGTGTACCAGATGACGCCCTGACCTGCTGTCGCGGCGAGGAGTGTGATGAGGACGCGCTTGAGGTTCTCCCACTTGGTGAAGGCTTCAATGAGCGGGCGAGCCGAGTGCTTGCCGGTTGCCTTGATGTGGGCAAATATCGGCGACTCCTTCATCTTGAGGCGGATATAGAGAGAGATGGTCACCAAGATGATGGAGAGCAGGAACGGGATACGCCAGCCCCACGCGTCGAACGCGGCG
>CAIMNN010000081.1 GCA_903842845.1 uncultured Acidobacteriaceae bacterium
CGACCGCGCACGCACCAAGAAGCTCAAGCCCGACGAGGCCTCCGGCTCATCCTTCACTCTCACCAACTCCGGCATCTTCGGCGACGAGTTCGGCACCCCCATCATCAACCAACCCGAATCCGCCATCCTCGCCATCGGCGCACTCAAGAAGGAGCCCGTCGTTGTCACCGACGCCGACGGCCACGATGCTATAGCGATCAGGTCCATACAGCACTTCTGCCTCGGCTTTGACCACCGCATCATCGACGGTGCCGACAGCGGCAAGTTCATGAGCCAGTTCAAGCAGAACCTGGAAACCTGGGACACACCGATCGTCTGAGCCCAATGACTTACAACCCACCCCGCGACGCAGAGCTACTCCGCATCCTCGACCAGAGCTTCGCGCACTCGGCCGCCGCCGCCGGTGAGCACCTCGTCTGCAAGCCCCGCTGCACACAATGCTGCCATGGAGCCTTCCGCATCAACTCACTCGATGCCGCACGTCTTCACGCCGGGATGACCGAACTCCGCGCAACCAATCCTGACCTCGCCGCCTCGCTCGAAGTCCGCGCCACCCAATGGCTCACCGACAATGCAGAGAATTACCCCGGTCACGCGCATACTGGAATCCTCGGCACCAGTGAAGAGGACCTGGCAGCGTTTGACGACTTCGTACCCGACGCCCCCTGCCCCGCACTCGACACCACAACCGGCCTCTGCGATATTTACGCGTGGCGCCCAATGACCTGCCGCGTCTTCGGTCCACCGGTTCGCGTTGACGCAACCGAATACGGCGCATCCGAATCAAACACACCGGCCTTCGCGCACTGCGAGCTTTGCTTCACAGACGCAACCGAAGATGAGATTCGCGCGTGCGAGCTCATCGTTCCGCACGAGCTCGAAGCCGAACTAGTTTCGGACCCAAGCGAGACCATCGTCGCCTTCGTGCTTCTGAAATAATCTCGCGGCTACTTTTCCGTGTACGTCCATGGATTGTAGTTTCCAATGCCCCACGAGTGTCCTTCAGAGTCCTTCATTGCAAATTCGCGGCTGCCGTAAGGCGTGTCCTGCAACGGCCTGATGATCTTTGCGCCAGCAGCGTTCGCCCGCGCATACACCGCGTCCAGATCTTCCACCACAACGAATACGCTTCGCGTCTCAACGTCTCCTATCTGATCCGGAGACCTGTAGCCTTTGCCATACTCATCGTCTTTGGTGCTGCCCAGCATGAACATGCCGCCGCCCAGCTTCAGCTCTGCGTGCATTACGCTGCCATCGTCGCCCTCGTACACGGCGTGCCGTTCAAAGCCGATAACCGTGCACAACCACTCAATCGCCTTCTTGGCGTCGCGGTAGCGCGCCGCGGGGATTACGGTGCTTTGTTGAATGCTCATAATTGACCTCCGCCAAACAGCCTATCGTGGCCCCGGCAGCAACACAAATCTATTTTCATGCGCTACCATTTACACTGAGCTTTGCACACACAACATCCAACCCGAACCACTCGCGCTTACATTAACACCACTGCGCTTGAGTCAAACTACCGCCTGCTCACCGCGCTCGCTGCTCCATATGCCTCCATCATCACCGTTCTCAAGGCCGACGCCTATGGCCACGGCATCGAGCTGTGTGCCCCGGCCCTTGTTCGCGCCGATGCTCAATGGCTTGCCGTCGCCACGTTTGAAGAAGCGGTTGAAGTGCGCGGCCTGTGCCCGGCGCCGCGCGTGCTAGTCCTCGATGGCTTGTTCAACGGGCAGGTCGAGCAGGCGCTCGACCTCAACCTCACCGCCGTTCTTTGGGATGCGTGGCAATTTGAATTGATGGATGCGACCGCACGCCGCCTCGGTTATCCGCCGCAATCGGTCGCAGTTCACTTTGAGCTCGACACCGGCATGAACCGCCAGGGCGTGGATGAGGCTGGCCTTGCTGAACTTCTGACGCTATTCACTCCGCAATCGCCGTTGCGCCTGGAAGCAGTACTCACTCATCTTTATGCGGCTGACGAGTTGAACGGCAGCATCACCTCAACGCAATTTGCGCGCCTGCAAGCAATGCTCAAGCAGATTGCGGCCGCAGGTATCAAGCCCGAACTTCTTCATGTCGGCAACTCCGCAGCTTTGCTCACCGAACTTGCCGTGCGCGTCGCGAAACTTGCCTCGCAGTTTGGGATGAAGGCCGCATTGCGCCCTGGCCTGGCGCTCTATGGCATCGCACCGGAGTTTGAGCCCGCAACTTCGCAGCCTCCCAACCGCGGCCTCAAACCCATCCTCAGTTGGAGGACCGAAGTCACCAGCATCAAACACATCCAGGCGGGCGAGACGGTCGGCTACAACGGAACCTTTGTTGCCGCAGAGCCGATGACCCTCGCGTTGCTGTCGCTCGGCTACGCAGATGGATTGAACCGGGCACTCAGCAACAAATTCAGCCTGCTGATCCACGGCCAACGCGCGCCCATCGTTGGACGCATCAGCATGGACTTGACCATGATCGACGTCACGGATATCCCCAACGTCGCAGTCGGTGATGAGGTCATCGTCCTCGGGCGCCAGCAAGACGAGACAATCAGTGCAGACGACCACGCGCACGTTGTCGGCACAATCAGCTGGGAGATTCTTACGCGCATCAGTCGCCGCGTCCCGCGCATTGCAGTAGAGAGCGTGTAATGTTTGCCCCGCGCAACAAAATCTGCTCAGCCACTTGCACGGCGAGCCCGCGCCGCCTGACAATCACCTCATGATCGCTCACTTGCGCGGAACCGTTCTTCACAAGCAGCCCGGCCAGGTTATCGTCGAGGCCGCCGGCGTTGGCTATGACGTCGTCATCTCAGTGCCCACGTTCACTGCGCTTCCTGTAGTGGGTGCCGAAACGCGCCTGCACATTCATACACAGGTGCGCGAAGACCAGATAGCCCTTTTCGGTTTTCTCGAGCGCGACGAAAAGCGATTGTTCGAGCGGCTCATCACCGTCAGCGGTGTCGGACCCAAGCTCGCCATTACTTTGCTCAGCGGCCTTGAACCGCAGCGCGTCGTTACCGCCATCAAATCGCAGGACCACGCGCAGCTCACACGCATTCCCGGAGTCGGCAAAAAGCTCGCTGAGCGACTCGTTGTCGAGCTCAAAGACAAGCTTGACGACTTCGCCTCTGTTCCGGTCGCATCAAAAATTCAGGGTGGAGCTGTTGATGACGTACTCTCCGCGCTCACCAACCTCGGCTATCAGCGACCCGCAGCAGAAAAAGCCATCGAACAGGCTGTCGCCAAAGACAAATCGCTCACAGAAAATTTTGATGAACTCTTTCGTTCCGCGCTGAAAATTATCCGGTAAACTCGTTTGCATATGCAAAAATCAAAAGCTTCACCCCGGGCCTTAGAAGCTAATGCTGCCGTGCAGCCGTATTTCAATAAGGAGGCCATCACGTTCCTCCGCGGGCTCAAGAAGAACAACGACCGCGAGTGGTTCAACGCGCGCAAACCGACTTACGAGCGCGAGCTCAAAGAACCCATGCTGGCCATC
>CAIMNN010000082.1 GCA_903842845.1 uncultured Acidobacteriaceae bacterium
TACATGCTCGCCCGCACCTACCGCCAGATGCTCGTCATCCTCGAGAAAAACGTCCGCGATTCCCGCGCCATCTGGCAGGCCCTCTGGCAGGGCTTCCGCATCCCGCCCTTCGCCGCAGAGGACCTCATCCGCCAGGCCCGCCGCTACAAAAACCGCCGCGAGCTAACCCGCGCACTCCGCCTCATCGCCCGCGCCGACCTCGAGCTCCGCTCCTCGCCACCCGAAAAACGCATCGTCCTCGAACGCCTCGTCTACGACCTAGCCAGCGAATACAAACCCACCACCCAGCTCTGGTCCAGCATGCAACTCAGCTTTGAAAGTTGATTTTTTAAATTAAATATGAATTTAAAGGTGCTTGCCCAATGCCTTGGTACGACAGTGATGAAGAGATTCAAAAGGTAAACGAAACCAACTTCGTTCTCTGGATGTTTGGATTAATGGCTGTTATATTTTTTATATTTTATCAATTTGATTTATTTTCAATGGGTATGGGTCTCGCTTTAGTCGTACCCATGAAAGCTATAGTAATTAGATCAAATTGGAAATTGAGAAAACATAATTGGTTCTGGCTTTCATTTGTTTTATTACTCCCACTTGAAATCCTGCTCCTTTACAAGTATCTGCCAGATGATTTCGATCATTGGAATCGAGGTTTGTTCACCTGCATTGCTATTCCCGATTTCCTATTGAACTTTGCTGTCATATTTGTGTCAAAAAAATTATTTCTCAGTGATAGGGATGACGAAGATGACAATGATGATACTGAGAAAAATGAATAATGCCTAGAGCATTTCTCACTACCCATCAACCTACTGGCTAGGCCCTACTAGCTAAGCTCTATCCCCTTAGTCCCTTTGTCCCTTGGTCCCTAGCGCCGAAGGCGCGCAGTCCCTGCCTCACTCCACTCCCTGCGTATTCAGCCACGACCCAAGCTCATGGTCCACGCCTTCCATGTGCGTGCTGAACCACTGCCGTATGTATCCCGTCATCGTCCGCAGATGCACCGGCTCGCCCATCTGCATCGCCCGCGCCGCATCGGCTATCTGCACCACCAGCCGCTCATGCTCAAGCTTGTGCTCCGCGCACCCGGGATACTCGTACTTCTCCATCAAAAAGTTTTCCGTCTGAAAATGCCGCTTCGTGTACTCCAGCAGACGCGCTATCAGCTCGCGCACTTCATTCGCCGGCAATCCTCCCGCCACTCCCACGCTCAGCGCATTCAACGTGTCTATCAACACGCCATGTTGTTGGTCCAATATCTGCACGCCCACACTCGAAGCATGGTTCCACTGCAACAGCGTCATTGCTGCCTCCAAATTAAATTCTTCAAAGGATTCATCGGCAGCTTCGCGCCCGACGTGCGCACAATATGTATATCTAAACCGTCAACATACATGACCAAAGGGTCAAAACCAAACACTGCCATTTGCCACAATCCCTACTGCCAATTTTTATTCCAAAATCACTTCCGGCTCCGGCTCACGTCCCCGCACCGTCATTACAATTGCAGCTACCAAGATACACCCTCCACCCAGCCATGCTGTGGGCCCCATCACTTCCCCAAGTAACGTCACCCCCATCACCGAACCCACCACCGGCTCCATATTCAAAAAGATTCCCGCCCGCGACGTAGGCACATGGTGTATCCCCCAATTCCACAGCAGCGTCGTCGTCGCAGTACACAGTAATCCGCTCGCCGCCAGCGCCAGCCACGCCTTCATACTCACCTCAGCCAGCGGAGGCCCCGCCGCATGACCCGCCAACCACGGCGTCATCACCCACACCACCAGCATCGCCGACCCTGCAAGAATGCAATACGTTGTCACCACCAGCGGACTGTGCGTCTTCATTAATTTTTTATTCAGGAAAATCCACGCCACCGAAATGCACAGCGAAACCAATATCAACAAATCGCCTTCAAGCGTCGGCCCGATCACTCCCGCTCGCGCCGCGCTTTTCCCGCCGCCCAGCACAATCAGCCCCACTCCGCCCGTCGACACCGTCAGCGCAATCCAGTTCAGCCACTGCATCTTCTCGCCGCCTATCAGCACCGCCGTTATCGCCAGCAGCACCGGCAGCGTTCCCACCATCAGCGACGCATGACTCACCGTCGTCATCGCCAACCCGTGGAACTGCATCAAAAATTGCACCGGAATTCCCAGGAACGAGGACAGCAGCAGCGTCCCCCACTCCGCGCCCGTCAATCGAACTCTTTTATGGAACAGCATCGGCAGCAGGCCTACGCAGGCAAACGCGTAGCGATAGAGCACCATCCACTCCACGCTCATCTCGTTCAGCGCCAGCCGCCCAAAATAAAATCCCGTGCCCCACAGCGCGCCCGCCAGTGCGCATGCGCTGTAGCCCAGCAACTCTGTCCGCCGATTTATTTGGGTGCCCACCTACTCAATCTCGCACACCGGGCACACCAACACCAACCCGCAGCCTCAGTGCGCCAGCCGCGCGTGCCGTCTCGCCGTCCAACTCATCCAGAACAGCAGCGCAATCAACACCATCGGCCCCGCTATAAATACAACCCAGTCCCAATGCTTCGGCAGCGCCCACCATGCGTACACAACAGCCAGCATCAGAAAAGCCGCGCTTCCAATCCACTCATGCGTCCACGCCATCGCCAGCACCGCCAGCACAAGGAACGTCGGCAGCAAATGCATGAACAACGCCAGCATCAACTCGCCTGTGCCCAGGTGCTCGCCGAACACATCGCTTGCAAAGATAGCCAAAAATCCCGCAAAGCACATCGCCAATATTCTTGGCGTCCACAACAATAGTTTCGAGGCAGTCTGGTTCATCTCATCTCCCCCGCCGAACATTCAACGCCCATCCCCCTGCCATGTCAACTCCATCACCGCACCACCCCGCCTCAATAAGCGAAAATAGAAAGTGATGTCCACGGCCTGCCAAAAATTCCTGCAACTCATCCTCTCTCCGGCTCTCGCCGCGCTCATCTTCATCATGGCCGCCGCACCCGCGCGTGCCCAGGTCACCTCCTTCGGCCAAAACCCCGAGCCGCAAAAATCGCACAAAAAGTCCAGGCACGCCGTTCCCGCCACACCCTCTAGCCCCAAGCCATCCATCCCGCCCTCCTTCACAATCGCCGTGGACGCGCTCGGCTTCGCGCCCGCCGGCTCCATCTACGCATGGCAACGTTCCACAATGGCCTCGCTCGACTTCCTCGACGACGACCATCTCCTCTTCACCTTCCGCGTCCCCGGCCTCCTCAAGCGTGACCCCCTCTACAACGGCCAGGACTCCGGCGAGCGCCAGATTCGCGCCGTCCTCCTCTCCATCCCCACCGGCGCAATCGAAGCCGAAGACCTCTGGACCCTCCACGACCACGAACGCTACCTCTGGCCCATGGGCAACGGCCGCTTCCTCGTCCGCAACGGCAACGAACTCTCCGAAGGCGACCTCTCGCTCAAGCTCCGCCCCACTCTCCGTTTCCCCGGCCTCATCTCATCTCTCCGGCTCGACCCGCTTTCAAAATTCCTCGTCACCAACTCCTACGAGCCCGCCAAAAAATCTCAACCCGCACCAACAACTGCGCCCGCACCCAAACCACAATTCGATTCCATCACTCCAACATCCAGCCCCGGGTCCGACGACATCACCGCCGCCCTCACAAACACCACCCCCGATACACAGGACAACATCGTCCGCATTCTCGACCGCGCCTCAGGAAAAGTCATCCTAGTCAGTCACTCCACCGCACCCGTACACCTCGTCATCAACTCCACCGGTTACGTCCAGCCCTTCCGCCAATCCGGACGCACCTGGGCTTTACAACTCACGCACTTCTCCGGCGGCCAAAACCGCATCACCTTCGTCGACTCCGACTGCATTCCCTATCTCGACTTCATCTCCGACACCGAGCTCATGGCCACGCTCTGCGAAGGCTCTGACTCCACCCGCCTCGTCGCCCTCACCACCGATGGCCGCGAGCTCTGGCACCTCAACTCACCCAGCGGAACCATCTGGCCCCAGCTCGCCGTCTCCTCCAACGGCCTCCGCATCGCCCGCGAATCCCTCACCGTCAACCACGCCATCAGCGCATCCGCCCCCCTCGACGCCGACGACGTCAAATCCCAGCGCGTCACAGTCTACGACGCCGCCACCGGTCACGTCACTCTCACCGCTTACGCCTCCCCCATCCTCCCCGAAGGCGGAAACTTCACCCTCTCACCCACCGGCCGCCGCGCCGCCATCCTTAATAATGGACAGCTCCAGATCTGGGACCTCGACCCCCCACCGCCGCTACCCACTCAATCTGCCCAATAATCTTGAACCAAAAGTTACGGGTACCTGCGTCTCGTTTTTGGACGCGGCATATTTCAACTTTCTATCTATAATTGCCCCATAAAAAGAGCAATTTCCCCCAAATCTGCTCACTCTCACCGTTACAATCCCGTTTCAATCGCGCAAAGCCCGTGTAAACTGGTAACGAATTCCCCCTGCGGAGAGTCATTTGTCCACCCTGGCCGTTCATCTCAAAGCTGCCGCCGGCACCGACCGCGGTCGCAAGCGCCCCACCAATCAGGACGCGTTCGGCTACTCCGTCGAACACGGCGTCTTCGTCGTTTGTGACGGCATGGGCGGCGCAGCAGCAGGTGAGATTGCCAGCTCCCTCGCCATCGACGAAATGATGCGCCTTCTTGCCAACGGCACTCCCGCCGCGCCTACAGTTGACATCGCAACCGACGCCATCACTCAGGCCAACCACCTCATCTACTCCCGCTCCCAGGCCAACGCCCACCTTTGTGGCATGGGAACCACTCTCGTCGCCCTCATCGCCGAAGAAAAACAGGTTCGCATCCTCAACATCGGCGACAGCCGCTGTTACTCCCTCCACAAGGGCCGCCTCGCACAGGTCACGCTCGACCACTCACTCGTTGAAGAGCAGCTCCGCCTCGGCCGCATGACCAAATCCGAAGCTCTCCGCTCCCCGCTCAAGAACGTCATCACCCGCGCTCTCGGCACCCAATCCCTCGTCACGCCCGACCTCTTCGAGCTCGACGCCGAACCCGGCGACCTCTTCCTCCTCTGTTCCGACGGCCTCACCCGCGAACTCACCGACCCCCAGATCGAAGCCATCCTCCAATCCAATCTGCCCCTCGACGAAACCTGCACGCAGCTCATCAAATCCGCCAACAAAGCCGGCGGCCACGATAACATCACCTGCGTCCTTATCCGCGTCGAATAATTTCAACTAGACTCTTTGTCAAAATATTTACCGATTGCTCGAATCATTCCTCATATCCACTCAAGTAAAATTGCCCTTCCATAGTTTCAGGAGTAAACATGCGCCTGCATTCCTTCCTCACCCTCGCGCTTCTTGCCGCCTCCACAACTCTCCTCGCCCAAACTCTGGACGAAAACCGCATCCGCTGCCAGGACGACGACCCTGACGTCAGCATCCCCGCATGTACCGTACTCATCGCGGCTCCTGGCCAAAGCAACGATGATCTGGCCGTTTCCTACTACAACCGCGCCAACCGCTACTCCAAACAGCGCGACTTCGACAAAGCCATCCTCGACTTCAACGAGGTCATTCGTCTACACCCCGACGA
The DNA here is from genome assembly GCA_903842845.1 of uncultured Acidobacteriaceae bacterium. Taxonomy (GTDB): domain Bacteria; phylum Acidobacteriota; class Terriglobia; order Terriglobales; family Acidobacteriaceae; genus CAIMNN01. Next base: position 5,583 of record CAIMNN010000082.1, read on the forward strand.
CGCCGAAGCCTACAACCAGCGTGCCAACACTTACTACCGCATGCGCGACTACGATCACGCCATCCTCGACTACACCGCCGCCGTCCGCCTCAAGCCCGACTACGAACTCGCCATCTTCAATCGCGCCCTCAACTACGACGTCAAAGGCGACTTCGACCACGCTATCGAGGACTACACCACCGCCTATCGACTCAACCCACAGAACCTCGACGCGCTCAACAACCGCGGCAGCATCTACGGCATCAAAGGTGACTTCGCCAATGCCATCAAGGACTACACCGAGATCATCCGTATTGAGCCGGATGCTGCACGCGCCTACTTCAACCGCGCCGTCACCTACTCAAAAATGGGCGACTACGCACACGCCATCGAAGACGACACAGCCGCCCTCAACCTCCAGCCCGACAACCCTGTCATCCTCAACACGCGCTGCCTGCATCGCGCCCGCGCCGGTGAGTTTGCGCCCGCGCTCGAGGACTGCAACAAGTCCATCCTTATTCGCTCCACCGACGCCGAGTACTACGATTCGCGCGGCTTCCTCTATCTCAAGATGAAAAAACTTCCCGCCGCCGTCGCTGACTACAACACCGCACTCAAGCTCGATTCCAGGATTGCCTCCGCCCTCTACGGCCGCGGCATCGCTGAGAAGACCACTCATCCTGCCGCTTCCAACAAAGACATCGCCGCCGCCATAGCACTCAACCCCGCCATCGCCGCCGAATTCGTAAAGTGGGGCATCACCGAATCCAAGCCGTGATCTCCGTAACTCGTTTCTATCGACTCCGGAAAGTGAATTTGCTTCCATCTGAGCCCTTCTGCTCAGCACATTCAATCCTCAATCAGCGACTCTGAAACCCGGCTCCCCCGAAGCGGATACGCACCTCATATCCGGACTCGTGTCGATTGCCGTACAGAGGACTGATATGAAAACGAATAAGATCTCGATCGCCATTCTCGCTCTGCTTGCGCTTTCCGCCATCACTGGCTGCAAGTGGCTCGCTGCAAACGTTCCCACCACAACTCCGGCGAGCCCAAGCATCGCGGACAATATTCGTAAATCGCTTGATCTGGCCGGCCTAAAAGAAGTCACAATCTCCAACGACCCAGATAAAGGCATCGTCACACTCGGCGGCCAGGTCACAAGTGACACGCAGAAGGCCCAGGCCGAAACCATTACAAAATCCTTCGCAGGCAATGAAGTTGTCGCCGACCAGATCGCCGTTATTCCTGTCGGCCAGGCTAAGGAAATTACTGCCATCAATTCTGATCTCGACCAGGGCATCGAGCATAATCTCGACGCCGCGCTCATCATCAACAACATGCA
>CAIMNN010000083.1 GCA_903842845.1 uncultured Acidobacteriaceae bacterium
CCTCATCTCCCACGACCGCTACTTCCTCGACGTCACCATTGACCGCACAGTAGAGATCTGGAACAAGCGCCTCACCATCTACAACGGCAACTACACAAAATATCTCAAAGAGAAAACCGAACGCCGCGAGCAGCTCACCGCCTCATGGCGCAACCAGCGCATCCAGATTGAACACCTCGAAGCCTTCATCAATCGCTTCCGCGCCCAGGCCACCAAAGCGAAGCAGGTTCAATCGCGCATCAAAGAGTTGGAAAAAATACCCCGCATTGAGATTCCCGAAGACGAACCCATCATCCACTTCAAATTTCCGCAGCCCCCGCCCTCCGGCCGCATGGTCGTCGAAGCAGAAAATCTTTCAAAGAGCTACGGCGACAAAAAAGTTTTTGCGAACGGCCGCTTCCACATCGAGCGCGGCGACCGCATCGCCCTCGTCGGCGTCAACGGCGCAGGCAAGTCCACACTCATCCGCCTGCTCACAGGAATGGAAGCCCCAACCTCCGGAACCATCAAGCTCGGCCACAACGTCGTCAGTGAATACTTCGCGCAGGACCAATACAAAGTCCTCGACCCCACACTCCGCATGTTGGACGACATCTCCCGCGCCGCCACAAAAATTCCCGAGGTCGAACTCCGCTCACTACTCGGCTGCTTCCTCTTCTCCGGCGACGACGTCTTCAAAACACTCGGCGTTCTCTCCGGCGGAGAACGCAACCGCTTCGCCCTCGCAAAAATTCTCGTCTCCCCATCAAATTTTCTTCTATTAGACGAGCCCACCAACCACCTCGACATGCGCGCCAAAGACGTCCTCCTCGACGCCATCGACGCCTTCTCCGGCACCGTCATCTTCGTCTCTCACGACCGCTACTTCATTGACCGCCTCGCCACACGCGTCATCGAAGTAGAAGACGGCAGCATCACCACCTACGAAGGCAACTACGAGGACTACCTCCGCAAGAAGGAACAACTAGCGGCTGGCGCGGTTAGCGGAGCTAGCGTTGTTAGCGCTCCTCCATCAACTTCAATCAACTCCGTGAAGCGAACTGACCAAGCTAACTCCGCTAACCCCGCTCTCACCGCTAACTCCGCTAACTCCGCTAACTCCGCTAACTCCGCTAACTCCGCTAAAAAGAAACTAAACCCCATCAAGCTCAAACAAATGCAAGACCGCTGCAACTTCCTCGAAGAAGAAGTCCCCCGCATCGAAGCCTCCATCGCCTTGACCGAACAACAACTAGGCAACTTCATCAGCGCCGAAGAAACTCAGCGTCAATCAGACCTGCTAGCAAGCCTCCGCACCCAACTCAACGAACTAACCACCGAATGGGAAGACCTGATGCTGCAGTTGGAAGAGTAATGCAATGTAAAGCGCTGTGCAGTAAGTGATTTACTACTGCACAGGCGGGTGCCTCATCCTTCGCGTTCTGCTCTGTGCGAAGGGTGGGTAACAACAATCTCAGTTCTGGTATTTATAAAAGGGCACAGCTTCAGCCGCACCACAAATGTTCTCCAAAAACCACCAAAATGCGCCTAAATCAGCCCTGAACGTAGTCAAAAAACGCCGGCGCATCCATCCATCAATTCAACCACTTCCACAAAAATTGCAGCGTTCCCCGCTTATTCCAAAATTTCGCCAAAAGCCAGCATGTGCGCATCGAGTATTTCGCAATCAACCGCTATGCGCTCGGCCCTGTTTACACCTCAATACCGGCGTTGAATTTTCCTGTCACACCAAGACGATAAACTTGAACTAGCCGTCGGCAACCCACAACCCCTCTCCCACGTCTAAACAGCAGCCCCTCGGCACCAAAAGTGATGAAGCTCAAACCAATTCTTTTTCTGCTCTTATTCTTTTCCGCATTTCTCTTCGCCCCCGCCGCACTCGCCCAACTGCCGCTGCGCCCCCGCGTCATCGTCTTTGTCCACGGCCTCCACGGCGACCGCAACTCCTTCCGCGCCGCCAACGGCTCTTACTGGCCCGACCTCGTCCGCACCGACCCCCACTTCGCCTTCTCTGACGTCGTCATCGCCGAGTACCCCACACCCGACTCCAACGGCACAAGCACCAGCACCCAACTTGCCGAGCTCCTCTTCACCAGCCTCAAAAAGCAACACGTCTGGGAACACACCGAAGTCGTCTTCCTCGCCCACTCCCTCGGCGGCATCCTCATTGAAGAGATGCTCCTCAAGCACCCCGCCGAAGCCGCGCGCGTCCGCTTCATCGTCAGCTACGGCACACCGCACGAGGGCTCAACCGTCGCCCGTATTGCGTCCCTCTATGACAAGGACCCGCTCCTCAACGACCTCAGCGACACCAACGACAACACCTTCCTCACCACGCTCGAAAACAACTGGCGCAGCAACGCAGCCGTCAACTCCATCCATCGCTTTTGCGCCTACGAAACGCAAGACACCATGCCCGAGTCCGGCCTCGGCCGTTACTTCAAGGCCCGCGCCCGCGTCGTCAGCTACTTCAGCGCCACTTACGGTTGCGATGTCACAACTCCGCCGCAGGCCATCACCGCTGACCACCTCAACCTCGTCCGCCCCTCCGGCCGCGACGCTGACGCCTATCAATTCTTCCTCCTCGCTTACCGCAACAATCCCGTGCTTGAAGCCCGCGCCGCCACACGCACCACCATCACCGACGGCTTCAAAGCCACTTGCGACCAAACCAATTCCAACTCCGACCTCCTCGTCCCCATCGCGCTCAACGCCTCAATCAACGAGAAGCTCATCTCCGCCACCGCCTCCTGGATTCATACCGCCGACATGCGCGACGTCTATCCCAACCCGCCACTCGTCACACACGTCGACAATAACGGCGTCGCGCACATCCAATACAGCTTCACCGGCCCCTCGAAATTACTCTACGTCTGCATCTCCACCGCGCACGCCTCTCTCAAGGTCGACTTCAACATCCTCAGCCAGGTCCCTCTACGCGAGCCCGGCAACTGATGCCGCCCGTAATATAGATATAGATGTCATTCACTGAACAATACGAGGTCGCCGTCGTCGGCGCAGGCCACGCCGGCTGCGAGGCCGCAATGGCCGCTGCGCGCATGGGCCTGCGCACCGCGCTCATCACCATGAACCTCGACCTCATCGCCCAGATGAGCTGCAACCCAGCCATCGGCGGCGTCGCCAAGGGCCATCTCGTCCGCGAGATAGACGCGCTCGGCGGCATCATGGGCGTCGTCGCAGATTCCGTCGGAATCCAGTTCCGCCTGCTCAACACCTCGCGCGGCCCCGCCGTCTGGAGCCCGCGCGCGCAATGCGACAAAGCCCTCTACCGCATCAAAATGCGCGAAGTTCTTGAAGCCCAACCGGGCGTGCACATCCGCCAGGCCGAGGTCAGCGGCCTCGTCGTCGAAGAGATCCCCGACGCCGTGGATGGCGCACCCACCCGCCGCGTCCTCGGCCTTAAGCTCCGCGACGGCCGCACAATCCTCGCCAACGCGACCATCATCACGACTGGAACATTCCTCAACGGCCTCATCCACTGCGGTGAAGAGCAATACCCCGCAGGCCGTAGCGGTGAGCCGGCCTCAATTTTGTTGGGGGAAAACCTCCGCGCACTCGGTCTGCGCACTTGTCGGTTGAAGACCGGAACACCACCACGTCTCGACGGCCGCACCATCGACTGGTCCTCCTTCGAAGAGCAGCCCGGCGACGCTGACCCCACGCCTTTCAGCTTCCGCACCAAGAAGATTGAGCAGCGCCAGATCTCCTGCCACATTGCGCACACAACCCCGCGCACATTGGAGATAATCCGCGCCAACGTCCACCGCTCGGCCATGTACTCCGGCCAGATCGAGGGCGTCGGCCCGCGCTATTGCCCGTCTATAGAAGACAAGATCGTCAAATTCCCTGACAAAACCCACCACCAGTTCTTCCTCGAGCCCGAAGGCCTCACCACACACGAGGTCTACATCAACGGCATGTCCACCTCGCTCCCCATGGAGGTGCAGGCTGAGATTGTGCGTTCCATCCCCGGTCTCGAACACGCCGAAATGCTGCGCCCCGGTTATGCAATCGAGTACGACAGTGTGGATGCGACGGAGCTCGACCACTCCCTCCGAGTGAAATCCATCGAAGGGTTATATCTTGCCGGGCAAATAAACGGAACGAGTGGTTATGAAGAAGCCGGCTGCCAAGGATTGATGGCCGGCATCAACGCAGCGCTGACGATCAAGAGTGAGAAGCCTTTCACGCTTGACCGCACTGAGGCTTACACCGGCATCCTTATCGACGACCTCATCTCCAAGGGCACGAATGAACCTTACCGCATGTTCACCTCGCGTGCGGAGTTCCGGCTACACCTGCGCATCGATAACGCCGACCGGCGGCTCACACCTTATGGCCGCAAGCTTGGATTGGTCGACGACGCAACATGGTTTGAGTATGAAGAGCGCGAGCGCTTCCGCACGACTCTTGAAAATCTGTTGAGCGCGAAGAAGCCGACAACAGATGAGCTCAACGCAGCGGGACTCGGCGAGTTGACCTCCATCACTGGCTTGAGCTGGGCGCAGTTATTGAAGCGGCCACAGGTGAATCTGGAACCGATGCTACCGGTGATCGTTGATGAGTTGAAGAAGCTACCCGTATTTGCGCAACTTGCAGCGGCTATCGAATCGGGGGCACTCAGTTCCGCGTTGCGCAACCAGGTTCGCACCGCTGAAACGGAAATTAAATTCGCAGGCTATCTCGAACAGCAACGCAGATCGATAGAGAAGATGAAAGCGGCCGAGTCATTAGAGATTCCCGCATGGCTCGATTACGGAATCATCAGCGGCCTCTCACGCGAGATGAAGGAGAAGCTGGAACGCGTGCGGCCAGCGACAATCGGGCAGGCGGGGCGCATACCCGGAGTAACACCGGCGGCGGTGTCGTTGATACACGTGTCGATACGAATTCAAGCGGGCCGGATCCAATCAACAAGGCGTGCGAGTTAGATTTTTGCACTCTTGTTTTATCGATATCACTACCTCTAAGATGGATGCGAATAATAAGGAGAATAGAATCATATGGCTCAAAAACCTATCAGCTTATTGCATTGTCTTTGGGGTGCGCCGTTTCTTCTTTTGGGCGTTGCATTATTTGTCTATACGCTCTTTCACAACCTCAACCATCTCACTGATGCGTTGACACAGGTAGTAGTACCAGGCAAAGCAGAAATTACGCTTCTGCATGGACTCAGATATACCGTCTTTCTAGAAGATCAGTCGGTTGTTAACGGAAAGATATACTCCGCGACAGAATCAATTTCCGGGCTCGTATGCCATGTTAAGTCTCTTCAGGATGGCAGCAGTATTCCAATGGAAAATGCAAATATTTAAACTTCATATAACTTTTCTGATCGCTCAGGACATTCCATAATGGAATTTCCAATTCTAAAAGACGGCAAGTATGAATTCGCATGCGATTACGGTCCAGACTCCAAAGGACCCGAAGTAGTGTTGGCAGTTGGCTCTGGAGTCGGCGAATCTATTTTTCTTACTATTGCAGAATGTTTTGCATCCATGATCGGTGGATTTGGCGCTTGCATGTGCGTAGTCATATTCGTTCTAATTAATCGCGCGAAGCAAACGAAAGAGATGCAGCAGACGATTCAGGCGGAAAATACACCGCCTCCACTCAATACATAATTTCCTACGGATTAATCATCACCCGCGCCGTCTAAAAAGTATCTGAAACTGATATCCATCATTCGGCGGGAA
>CAIMNN010000084.1 GCA_903842845.1 uncultured Acidobacteriaceae bacterium
AACGCCATGATCGTCATGGACGACGCCAACCTCGACCTCGCACTCGACGGCGCGCTCTGGGGCTCGTTCGGTACCACTGGCCAGCGCTGCACTGCGACCAGCCGCATTCTGCTTCACAAAAACATCGCCAAGCAATTCACCGACAAGTTCGTCGCCCGCGCCAAGGCCCTCAAGGTCGGCAACGGTCTCACCAAGGGCATCGAAGTTGGCCCGCAGGTCAACGTCAGCCAGATCGAGACTTCGAAGAGCTACAGCAAGATTGCGGCCGACGAAGGCGCAAAGTTGCTCTGCGGCGGCCACGCGCTCACCGAGGGCGATTACGCCCACGGCACATTCTTCGCGCCCACCATCTTCGGCGGCGTCACCAAGAACATGCGCATCGCCAAGGAAGAGGTCTTCGGCCCCGTCGTCGCGCTCATCGAATTTTCAACGCTCGAAGAAGCAATCGACATCGCCAACTCCATCGACTACGGCCTCAGCACCGCGTTCTATACCAAGAACGTCAACCAGGCCTTCGCGGCGATTCGTGATTTGGAGGCCGGCATCACCTACATCAACGCTCCCACCATCGGTGCTGAAGTGCACCTGCCCTTCGGCGGCGTCAAGCAAACCGGCAACGGCCACCGCGAAGGACTCGGCGCTCTCGACTTCTTCACCCAGTGGAAAGCCGTCTACGTCGACTACAGCGACAAACTCCAACGCGCCCAGATCGACAACGCTGAGTAATAAGCGCACGAGGGGGACCTATGAAGAACCGGAAAGTTGTATTCGGCAGGTGGCCCTGTCATGCGAATCGTATCGAGACGTAAAAGCTGTGCCCCGTTCATCGCGTTCTTTGCGATGAGCGGGCGTTGCAGACTGCCACACATCTAGTTTCAAGACCTGGCCTTTTTCCAGCACCCAATCCGCTTTCGCGCTACAATCTTTCCATGACCGAAGCCGCTAAAAGAATCCTCGAAGAAGCCCGCAAATTGCCGCCCAGCGACCAGATCTGGTTGCTGGATGAGTTGAGTGTGCAGGTCAATTCCAGCGATGAATATGACCGCGCTTGGCAAACAGAGATCGACCGTCGAACAGCAGCCTATGATCGCGGCGAAACTTCAGCCCGTACTTGGGATGAGGTGGAAACAGAACTGCGTGCACGTATCCAAGCACGGCAATGAAGACCCTACGAATACTCTCTGAAGCAGAGGGCGAAATCGTAGACGCTTTGGACTATTACGCAATTCAAAGCCCTCAGCTGGCACTACGATTTCTCGATGAGTTGGATCAGGCCATCCGTAAAATACATTCCAACCCACATCATTATGCGATCTATTTCAAGCAATCCCGCCGCAAGAATTTGTACAAATTCCCTTATGCAATCATTTTCAGAATCGATAAGAATGAAGTTCTTATTCAAGCCGTAGCCCATGCCAGCCGCCGCCCCGGATACTGGGCCAGTCGAATTTAATATCCCCTGTCACAATTTCCCCCGCGCAACTACATATCTATGTGCGTTAGAATCACTTCGCCGCGACTCAGACATCTGAAAGGCTTCCCAATGCGTCACTCACTCTTCCTCGCTCTTGCCCTCTTCGCCTTGCACGCAATGCCCTTCGCGCAAGCGCAGGACCTTGCCAGCGCCAAAAGCTTCCTCACCGGCCTCTTCCACACCTACGAGAACAAGGGCAAAGGCCCCGGCATGGGTCCCAAGGTCCTCCACTCCTCGCTCATCGCGCTCATGAAAAAGGAAGAAGTGCTCGCCAACAAGTCCGGCGACATACCCACCTTCGGCGACGGCGACTTCATCTGCGATTGCGCCGAGTGGCAGGGCTTCTGGGTTATCAACATGGATGTGCAGCTCAAGAGCCCCCAGCTCGCCGAGGCCACCGTTGAGTTCTCCGTCTACCCGCCCAAGACGCGCAACAGCCACGACATCAAGAAGGTCGTCTACACCCTCGCGCCCGAAAACGGCGGCTGGCGCATCTACGACATGCTCGATCTCCCCGAACCGGGCTCAAAGAACAACTACCCTTCAGCCCGCCACGAGCTCGAAGAGAACATCAAGCTCTACACCAATCCGCCCAAAAAATAACTCTACGAGTCGTATGAATCATGTGAACCAGGTCTTGATTCCGAGGCCTGGTTTTTTCTGCATCCAAGTCGCTTTCGCGCTACAATCTTTCCATGAGCCGTACCGCCGCCCAACTCCTTGAAGACGCACGCACGCTCCCGCCGGACGAACAGCTCTGGCTCGCCGATGCTTTACACGCCGGCGCGTACGACGAGGCATGGGGCAAAGAGATCAAGCACCGCCTGGATGAGATCGACTCAGGCAAAGTTGAACTGATCCCAGGAGAAAAAGTGCGTGATGAAATGTTGCAATTGATGTCCCCGGAAGCGCGGGAAAGATATTTGCGTGATTCAGCTCGATTGGCATCCTGAAGCGAGAATCGAAAATCTGGAAGCAAGAGCCTTCTATATTGGAAGAAGTTGGCGCGTCGCCGACGATTATTTATATGAGATCAATTCCGGCTTGGATAAAATCCAGCAGCACCCTAATCGCTATCCCTCATACCTTCACAACACACAACGTCTGGTCCTGCAATACTTCCCTTTCAGCATCATTTACCGCCAACAATTGAATGCAATCCAGATCATCGCCATCGCCCATGCAAAGCGTCGCCCCGGCTACTGGGCCAGCCGCAGTTAGCGCCCTTCCAGCACATCCCGCATCGCAAAGCTCGTCTCCAGCCGCGTCACCCCCGGCAACCGCGAAAGCTCCTGCTGATGCAGCCGACCGTAATCCTCCATGCCTGCCACGCGCGCAACCAGCATGTAGTCATACTGCCCGGCCATCAGGTGGCAACTCACCACGCTCTTCAGCCGCCGCACCGCCGCCTCAAAATTTGCCAGTACCTGCGCCGACTGCCGCTCCAGCGTGATGCGCACAAACACCGTCATCCGCCGCCCCAGCAATCGGTCGTTGATCTCCGCACGATACCCGCGTATCGCCCCCGACTCCTCGAGCGCCAGAATCCTCCGCGACGCCGCTGACGCCGACAACCCCACCGCATCGCCAACCTCGTAATTCGTCGCGCGCCCCTTCCGCTCCAAATGGTCGAGAATGGCGCGATCCAGTTCGTCCAGCTCACTACTCCCAGCCAACGTCTCCGGGTGTCGCAACGCTTTGCCGTGATCGGCTGATTTATGCGCTAACTTCGCTTTTCCTGCACGTTTCGTTCCCATACAGCCATTCAATCACGAAACTTGCACACATTGGAAGCAAAAAGCGGCGTAGCATTCATTGTGTTCTGTGCGCCAGCACCAATTCGCGCGCTAAACCAATGGAGGAAATCATGATCATCGGCGTACCCAAAGAGATCAAGGACAACGAAGC
>CAIMNN010000085.1 GCA_903842845.1 uncultured Acidobacteriaceae bacterium
CTGTAGCGATGCACAAGCTTTCAACAGATATTCATCAAACTAACCTGCACCTCATCAGCCTCTTGGCGGTTTTCAACATTTCATTCACTGAAAATTACGCATCTCTTCGCCATGATTTCTCTCTTTTTTTATTCAGCAAAGCAACGTACTCTTGGCAAGCGATCAGAGATTGAGGTTCGTTGCACGCAAGGCCATCGACGCCTGCAGAGCACAAAGACCTCAGAAATAGATCAGGGTAAGCGTCACAGAGCGTGGTCCCGCTTGGGCTGCGAAAGAGCCCAATGTTGATTTGCTGCTTTATTCATGGGTCCAAAGGATCCGGTTGTTTCACATGCAGTTGATTTTCCTCACAACCTAGCGGAGGCAATGCCGGTGATTCGCCGGTCTGGGCAACCTGTTGCTCGGACTACAGCAGACCGGTGAATGGCGTTCCTTCAATTGCCGCGGAAACACGACGGCAAACACTGCCAATGGCGGTCACAGGAGATCTCTGTGCCTGCTCCCGGCAGATGACAAGAATTTTGAGAAAGCAAGAGGCAAGTACGAAGATGCGTCCCAAGAAAGTGATTCTCTGCGTTGATGACAATGAACAGGACCTCTCAGTCCGTAAATTCATGTTGAGCACCAACAACTACCGTGTACTCCCCGCTTCAAACGGCATCGAGGCCATCGAGCTCTTCTCCCAGGAGCAGGTCGACCTCGTCCTCGCCGACTTCAGCATGCCCAAGATGAACGGCGTGCAGCTTATCGACAAGCTCAAGCAGCTCGCCGCTCATGTGCCCATGATTCTCATGGCCGACAACCAGCAACTCAGCAGCGAACCCCATCGCGCCGATGCCGTCCTCAACAAGAAGAACTGCACGCCCCAGGAACTCCTCGAGCGCATCAAAATTATGAGCGCCCGCAAGCGCGGACCCCGCAAGGGAACCCATCGCGTCCTCGCTCCTGCCTCGGCTCCAGATCAGGCCCTCGCAGCTGCCTCTTGACGAAGGGCAGCCTCGCTCTAGATACTGAGCCGCATGATAGACGGCAGAGGATAATCCCCAACCCCTGCCGTGGAGCTGTGGATGGACATCGTCTTTTTGCGTTTTCTTTTTGTCCTTTTTCTTGCCGCAATCTGTTACTTCCTCAAACCCTTTGGCCTTCCTCAATGGACCGCCGCAGGCATAGGCACTTTTGCCGCCATCGCTGTCATCGTCTTTGAACTCCGCGTCCGCGCCCTCAGCCTGCGCCGACTCATCGGCGCGCTCGCTGGCAGCATCTTCGGCATCTTCGGCGCTGCGCTCTTCTGCTTCGTGCTCCATTACGCGTTGCCCCCCGACCCGACCTCCTCCGTCATCCAGATCTTCGTTCTCCTGTTGATGACCTACGTCGGCCTCATCGTCGGCGTCAACAAAGGCGACCTCCTCAACACCAACATCCTCAACCACATCTTTTCCTCCGACCGCACCATCCGCAAAAGTTACAAAGTCCTCGACACCAGCGTCATCATCGACGGCCGCATCGCCGACATCGCTGAAACCGGATTCCTCGACGGCATCTTCGTCATCCCCGAGTTTGTCCTTCACGAGCTTCAGGTCGTCGCCGACTCCACCGACGGCTCCAAACGTCAGCGCGGCCGCCGCGGCCTCGACATGCTGAAGCGCATGCAGGAGAGCCCCGCCCTCCAGATCCAAATAGTCAACGACGATTTCCCCTCCATCCGCGAGGTCGACCTCAAGCTCCTCGAGCTCGCCAAAAAATGGGAAGCCAAGGTCGTCACCAACGACTTCAACCTCAACAAGGTCGCACACCTGCATCATGTTGAGGTTCTCAATATTAACGACCTCGCCAACACCCTCAAGCCCGTCGTTCTCCCCGGCGAAAAGATGACCGTCCTCATCCTCAAAGAAGGCAAGGAGCACACTCAGGGCGTCGGCTACCTCGATGACGGAACCATGGTCGTCGTCGACCACGCCCGCAAAATGATCGGCCGCTCCATTGACATCGTCGTCACCAGCGTCCTTCAGACCGCCAGCGGAAAAATGATCTTCGGCAAAATGGACGAGAACGGCTCGCGCGGTGAATCCAGTTATGCCTCAGCTTTTGAGCACGCGCGCGAGGGCGATAACTGAGCCGTGTTTTCACAAAATCGCAAAACTCCGTATGCGTTCTCAAGCCCGCCCCGCGATAAAATAACCGTGTACATCCAACTCTCAGGAAGCCACACACTATGACAACCGTAAAAGCATCGCTTGTTGATTCGCTGACCAAGGCCGCCAAAGACGCAGGCCTTGAAGTGCTCTCCTACTCCACCGGCCCTAACTCCATGGGCCACGTGACCACCGTATTCAAGCTCGCCCTCCCCGCCGACAAGAGCAAGACGCTTACGCTCGAGCTCAGCGAGCACTTCGACTTCGACAAGCCCAACCTCCTCCCCGAGCTCACCGGCCACCTCGCCACACAGGCCAAGCGCCTGCGCAATCCGCGTCCCGAGTGCGGCGTCACAATGGGCGGTCTGCCCATCGCCTTTGGCGAGTTCGAGTGGCCCTTCCACACCTCCACCTCTGGCGCTGACACATACATCGTCCACGGACAGCTCCACCTTGCAGACGGCGGCGCGCACAACCTCCACGCCAAGATCGCGGCATCCGTCACCCTCACCTTCGCTGACTTCGTCCCCGCCATGGAGCAGCCCTACTCGGAAAGCTTCATCTACAACGCCATCCGCAAAACCGTCGACTACGGCCAGCTCGAATTCCTCAAGAGCGGCAACCGTCAGCCCGTCCCCGTCACCACCCGCTACTGGAGCCGCTGGCAGAAAAAGTTCGTCTTCACTGAGACCACCGAAGCCGAGCGCCTCGCCTACCTGCTCTGCAAGGTCTACTGGCTCTCCGGCGTACTCGGCGACAGCAAGCCCGTCTGGATCGCCGACCCCCGCGACGCCATGTACCTCAACACCAGCGCCGAGGATCTGCTCAGCATGGCCAGCCACGAGGCCGCCGAAGGTTACCTCACCCTTGACGGCGAATACGCCGCCGCAACCCCCAAGCTGCTCGCCAAAAAACCTGAGTACGATGCGTTACTTGAAGCCGCACTTAACTTCACCAAGCCAACGTTCAATGAGTCCATGCGCTCAGGCCACGCGAATATGTAATTGCTTCATCATCATCAGCAAAAGGCCGGAAGAGCTTTAGCTCAACCGGCCTTTTCGTTTTCTTTCGAGCTTTCTGCTATGCTATACATGTATAGCGGAGGGTTTTCATGCTCGCAATCAGGTTGCCTGAAAATATCGAAAAACGTCTCGACCATCTGGCTAAACGCACCGGCCGCACTAAAACCTTCTATGCCAGAGAGGCTTTGCTGGCGCATATCGAAGACCTTGAAGATACGTATCTGGCGGAAGCCTCGCTCAAGAAGATTCGTTCCGGCCAAAGCAAAACCATCTCACTCGAAAGCATGATTAAGAAACATGGCCTGGAAGATTGAGTTCTCGGCCGAGGCGGCTCGCGCGCTCGACAAGCTCGATGCGCAGATCACGCGGCGCATATTGATATTTCTTTACCAGCGGGTTCGAAAACTCGACAACCCGCGAAGCATCGGAGAAGCGCTGCACGGACCTAAGCTGAGTGAGTTCTGGAAGTATCGTGTTGGGGATTACAGGCTCATCTGCACAATCGAGGATAAGAAATTGCTAATTCTTGTTTTGCGTATAGGCCACCGCAAACAGTTTAATGACCGCTGAGAACAAAGTCTTACTGACTAAAAATGAACAAGACATCCACAGATTTATATACAGGTTTGCTTGATATTCTCTTGCATATCACTTCACAGCAACTTAGCATTCACTTTGTGGTAGCCCCGGAAGGACTTGAACCTCCAACACCCCGGTGCGATCCAGGAGCTTGTCCAGTTAAGCTACGGGGCCACCAAGAGGCGCTAAGGAATGTCACTTCCTTAGCGCTTCGTCTTATCTGGATACTCTCCAGATATATCTATGGTATGCACAATTCTTGCGACACGGCTATGTGAATCGCTGATGACAAAATGTGGGAAACTACAACCCATCTCATAAATGCTCAAACTCTCGGTGTGGGTAGTATGAAACCCTCTCTTAAAGCGGGTTGAAAGCAAATGGTGTATCAAGAAAGGTGGTTTATGAGATGGGTTCTAGTAACCTGCGAATGAATAGAAAGGTATCAAAATAGTAAACATAGTCTAAATGTAGGAATGCAATCTAGCTGTATATCCAATGTGCCGCTAACTCCGCTATCACCGCTAACTCCGCTAGCCTCGCTAACTCCGCTATCACCGCTATCCCGTATTCCGCAACCCCGCCGCTATCCCGCTAATCGTCGCAGCAATCGCGCGGTTCACCTCAGGCGATTCATCCCCCGCCCGTTTGCGCCTCAGCATCTCAACCTGTATCAAATGCATCGGGTCCACATACGGATTGCGCAGCTTGATCGACCGCGCCAGCACCGGGTTCGTCTGCAACAACTCAGTCTGTCCCGTCGCCACAAGCACCGCGCGCACGCTGCGGTTGAACTCCGCTTCAAACAGCCCGTAGATGCGGTCGCGCATATGCTCATTCGCCACCAGCATCGAGTACAAATGCGCCGTGTCCAGGTCCGCCTTGCCCAGCGCCATCTCCACGTTGCGCACCAGATCAATGAACAGCGGAAACTCTTTCGCCATCGTCCGCAACAACTTCTCCGCGCCCGGCTTTTTTAAAAACTTCTCAAACGCATGACCCACGCCAAACCACGCCGGAATCAGCAACCGCGATTGCGTCCATCCAAACACCCACGGAATCGCGCGCAAATCAGCAAGGCTCCGCGTCGCACGCCGCCGCGACGGCCGCGATCCAATATTCGCACTCTGCAACTCACCCACCGGCGTCGACTGCTCAAAGTACTCCAACACCTCAGGGTCTTCCAAAATGTGCCGGCGATAGTAATCGTACGAGCTCGTCGACAGCTCCTCGATTGCCTCTTCCCACTCCGGCTTCAACACGCCTGTGAAGTGCCCCTTCGGGTCGCGCGCATTCGGCCGCGCCAACGCGTCCAGCGACGCCGCAATCATCAACTCCAAATTGCGCTCCGCCAAAACCTCTTCCGCATATTTGAAGTTCAGCACCTCGCCCTGCTCAGTAATGCGTATCTGCCCGTCGAACGAATCTATCGGCTGCGCGAATATCGCGCGGTGCGTCGGCCCGCCACCGCGTCCCACCGTTCCGCCGCGCCCATGGAACAGCCTCAGCTTCACGCCACACTCGCTCGCAACCGTGTGCAGTGCGCGATGCGCGCGGAATATCTCCCACGTGCTCGTCAGCATGCCGCCGTCTTTATTCGAGTCAGAGTAGCCCAACATCACTTCCTGCCATCCGCCCCAACTCTCCAAAAGTTTTGTATAATCCTCGCGCTGCCAAAGCACGCGGCAAATCTCCGGCGCATTGCGCAGGTCCTCAATCGACTCAAACAGCGGAACCGGCATCACTCCCGGGTCACTGCCCGAGCCTTGCACCTGCACGCCGCTCACTTCCAACAGCTTCAGCAGCGTCAGCACATCATCAACCGACGTCGCCCCGCTGATCACATACTGCCGCACCGACTCCGGCGTGATGCCGCGCTTTATCTCCGCCACAACCTTCATCGTCGCCAGTACATCGTCACTCTCCGCGCCGCCGCTTCCACTCACTATCTGTTGCAACGCCGCCTCATGCACCCGCGCATGTTGGCGAATGTCCAGCGTCTGCAAATGCAATCCAAAACACCGCACCGCCAAAATCAGCGGGTCTATCAGCTTGCGCACAATGCGTAGCCCCTTGTGCGTCGCCAGCGAATTCCGCAACAGCTCCAGGTCCGCAACAAGTTCCTCAGTCGATTCATACGCCGGCAGCGCTGCGCTCAATTTATCGTCGGCCTTCCGTTGCGCGCTGGTGCTCGGCTCAGCGCCGGGCCGCACATCTCCACCCAACGTCCGCTTCAACCGTCCCTTGATGCAAAAAACAAATCGACGATAGAACTCAAATTCAAACTGCTCGCCGAAAACCTGCTGCTCGCTCTGCTGCGCCAGCTTCATATACTGGTTCAGCTTTTGCATCAGCTCCCGGCTCACGCCCACCTGCTGCGCGCTCGTGCTCAGGTTGTCGACAATCTCTTGAAATTTCCGCTGATAGTAATGCGACAAATGGCTGTGCGCCATCTGCACCGCTTCGCGCGTCACCTCCGGCGTCACAAACGGATTACCGTCCCGGTCGCCGCCTATCCACGAGCCAAACGCAAGCACCACCGGCAGCTCGTGCGCCTCAATCTCAAGCCCATACGCCGCACGTAACGCCTCGCTCATCTCGCGATATACAGCCGGCACCGACGCAAAGATCGAGACGTCGTAATAATCCAGCCCCATCTTTATCTCGTCGTGAACCGTCGGCCGCCGTGAGCGCACCTCATCTGTCTGCCACAACGAAGTTATCTCCGCGCGCACCGCCTCAACCAGCCGCTCTATCTCCGCTTCAGGGATCGGAATGCGGTCCAGCTCCGCCAGCAGCTCACCAATCCGCCGCCGCTTGAACATCACCGACCGCCGCGCAATCTCCGTCGGATGCGCCGTAAACACTGGAACAACCAGCACGCGCCGCAACCACTCAAGCGCCTCAGCCGCCGTTATACCGACCCTCTGCATCTCCAGCAGCGTCCCTGCCAGCGAACCGCGCTGGTGCTCCGCCTCACCGCTCAACTGCAACCCAAGACGCCGCCGCTTCCTGTGGTTGCTCTCGGCAAGGTTTATTAGCTCAAAGTAAAAAGCAAACGCACGCGTCAAAGGCAGCGCGCTCGCAATCGGCTGCTCATGCAACAACGCAAATGCAGCGTCGGCGTGCCGCGTTGCTTCCTGATGTGTGCTTGCCTCGCGGCTTCGTATCGACGCCTGCCGCAGCGCCTCCACAAGCTGGTAGAGCTCATCGCCCTCCTGCTCGCGCAGCACCTCGCCCAGCAGCGTTCCCAGCGAACGCACATCGCGCCGCAGCGGCGCTTCTTTCAGCTCGCCCGAGCGTGACTCAAGCTCGGCAAGCCGTTGCGTCCAACTTTCGGGAACCCATAGCTGATTGGCCATCGTCCTTTTATTATCCCTTGAAACTCCGGATTCACGAAGCAGCTCTGCCTTTTGTCATACGAAAAAGAAAAAAATCGCGGCGCCCCTCACAAGGGCAACCGCGATTGAAAGCCGTACAGATTCTTTGCTCTGTTCTATTGGACGCGATAGCTGCTGAAAACGTTCACACCTGCCCGCCAAATTACGAAAAGTTCATTCTTACTGCTTCTGAGGCGTTATGTGCCCCCGCCGGTTCTTTGCCCAGCACTCTTCATTTGATTGGCTACAGAACGGTCTTTCTTTTCCAAAACTCATGATGTTGATCCGTTTTATCCAGACGCCGCCCGTCACTAAAGCGTTACGGGTCGCCTCCGCGCGGTACTCGCCCAGCGCCAGGTTGTACTCCACCGATCCGCGCTCATCGCAGTACCCGCCAATGAATATCGGAAAATCCGGATGCCGCGCCAGAAAATCCGCATTCTTAGCCAGCGTCGACTTGGCTTCATCCGTAAGGCTGTAATCGTCGTACGCAAAAAACACGTCCTCAACATTCGTCTTGAACAGCTCATCGTCTGAAACCGTGATCACCGGCTTCCGCTCCGCTACCGGCTCCGGTTCCGGCTCCTTCGGCGCGTTCACAGTGATGGTCACTGAATCCTGACTGGTCCCGCCGTCGCCCTTCGCTATCAATCGGAACGTCATCGACGCTTCTATCGATATCGTCTTCTTGCCGATTGGGGCCACTGTCCCGATCCCCTGAATCGTAACGTTGTTCGCGTCCGTCGTTGTCCAGCTCAGTTCAATCGTGTCACCCGCATGGATCGATGTCGGCGTCGCGCTGATGTGCGCCGTGGGAGCAACGGCTGCAACTGGCGCGATAGCGGCCGGCGGTGGCGCAGTCTCGGTCTTCTTGTCGCATCCGGCCAGCGCAAAAACGCACGCCATCAACGTGACCGTCCAGTAAAGTCGTATCGCAATTTTCACAAGCTATGCTCCTTATGCTCTTCGAGTTTAATCTTCTGCCAATTCGCCCGCAGCCACTATCTATATATGCCTACACCCTCTGGTTAATGACTCAAATGGTTCATCTCCGGCCACTTCCAGACCCAGCCTCCGCAATCCATCTAACTGCCACTTATCTCAACCCCACATCCGCCGCACTGATAAAATCACTGTGGCAAGTAAATAGCCTTGGAAGACAATGAACCTGAACCTATTCAACACACTCACCGGCAAGGTCGAAGTCCTCGCCCCTGAACCCGGCAAGCCGCTCGGCATCTACGCCTGCGGGCCCACAGTCTACGACTACGGCCACATCGGCAACTTCCGTACCTTCCTTGAGGTTGATGTCCTGCGCCGCACTCTCAAGCTCCTCGGCATACCCGTGCGCCACGTCATGAACATCACCGACGTCGACGACAAGATCATCCGCAACGCCGCAGCCCTCAACCAGCCCATCGGCGAGTACACCGCGCGCTTCGAAAAAGCATTCTTTGAAGATTTGGACGCACTCCGCGTCCAGCACCCCGAGATCATCGCCCGCGCCACAGAGCACATCGATCAGATGGTCAAGCTCATCCAGCGCCTCGCTGAAAACGGCGCAGCCTATCAAACCGAAGACGGTTCCTGGTACTTCCGCCTCGCCGCATTCCCCGCCTACGGCAAGCTCAGCAAAAAAGACCTCACCGGAATGGTTGACGGCGCGCGCGTCGATGTCGACGAATACGAGAAAGATTCCGCCCGCGACTTCGCTCTTTGGAAAGCCGCCAAGCCCGGCGAAACCAGTTGGGATACGCCCATCGGCCGCGGCCGCCCCGGCTGGCACATCGAGTGCTCCGCCATGTCCATGGAGTACCTCGGCGAAACCTTCGACCTCCACGCCGGCGGCGAAGACCTCACCTTCCCCCACCACGAAAACGAGATCGCGCAAAGCGAGTCCGTCACCCACAAAACCTTCGCGCGCCACTGGATGCACGTCCGCTTCCTACTCGTCGAAGGCCGCAAGATGTCCAAGAGCGAAGGCAACTTCTACACTCTCCGCGATCTCCTCATCAAAGGCTTCAAAGCCTCGTCCATCCGACTCGCGCTCATCTCCGTGCCCTACAGCAATCAGATGAACTTCACAGTCGACGGCCTCATCGACGCCACCGCCGCCATCGAGCGCCTCCGCACCTTCCACGCGCGCCTCGTCGAAGCCCATCTCGAGCCCGGCTCAACAGAGCTCAAAGCCTCCGCCGAACAGGCCGAAACCACATTCCGCGCCGCGCTCGCCAACGACCTCAACACCGCCGAAGCCCGCGCGCCCATCTTTGAGCTCGTCCGCATGGCCAACACCGCGCTCGACAAAAACCAAATGCTCGCCGGCGACCGCGACGCCATCCTCGAAACGCTCGTCTTCTTCGATTCCGTCTTCGACGTCATGGAAGACCACGACGCCGAGGCCACGCGCCACGCCATCGAGTGGGCCGTCGCCGAAGGCCGCAGCGCCGAGATAGACCCCAAGCTCATGGCCGGCCTCTCCCTCTCCGATGCCGACGTCGACAATCTCATCGCCGAGCGCACCGCCGCCAAAAAGTCCCGCAACTTCGCCCGCGCCGACCAGATTCGCGACGAGCTCGCCGAAAAAGGCATCCTCATCGAAGATTCAAAAGAAGGCGTCCGCTGGAAAAGAAAATGAAATCAAAACTCCCAAGATTGAGAATTGAGTTTTGCCGAGAAACTGATGGCCGCTGGATCGCTGAGATTCCTTCACTTCCCGGTGTAATGGTTTATGGTTTCACTAAAGATGAAGCCAAATTAAAAGTTCAAATATTAGCAGCAACTGTGCTCGCAGAAACGTAAACTGACAAGTAAACTGGGCACCAGAGTTTTGTATCAAGGCACGGCTTCAACCGGGCCGATAAGCAGCAAAAAAATTTCCCAGGGGCTTTAGCCCCTGAATCAACGGAGGCTACACATGGGCGCTGAAGAAGAACTCCACGAACTCGAAGAACACGCCGAAGAAGGCGCAAACAAGGCAATGCGGCCGGTCGCTCTCACCATGAGCATTCTCGCCGTCATCGTTGCCGTCATTACCATGCTTGGCGAGCGCTCCCACACCGCCGCCATCATCAATCAGGCCAAGGCCTCCGACCAGTGGAACCTCTACCAGTCCAAGAAGAATCGCGCGTATAACAGCGGTCTCGCCAAGGACAACCTCACCATCCTCGCGTTGAAAAATCCTGACGCTGAAAAACTCATTGACAAGTACAAGGACTACATCGAGAAAGAAAAAGCCGATTCCGAAGGCGAGCAGGAAGTCGCCAAAGGATTTGAAGAAGCCCGCGAGCACGCCGAACTCCTCGGCAACCGCTTCAATCTCGCTCAGGTCCTTCTCGAAATTGCTCTGGTCGTCAGCAGCATCACGCTGCTCACTCGCTCAAAGCTCTACTGGTACGCCGGCCTGGTCTTCGGCATCTCCGGCATCGCCATCGCGCTCTCAGTCCTGGTCATCAAGTAGCGCATAGCCTCTCTATCAAACAGAAACAGGCGGAACCCGGGTTTTGGTTCCGCCTCTTTCCTTTTGCGCCCAGTGAAGCCGAAGCCTACACCGAGAACCCATGCAGATGATGCTCCGCATCCGCCGCCAACTCCGTCAGTTGGTTGCATGCTGTGGTTGTCTGTTCGCCCATTGACACCGAGTGCTCGGTAAACTGCGATATCTTGTTCACGCTCTCCGATATCTGCTCCGCAACACTGCGCTGTTGCGTCGTCGCCGATGCAATTATCTGCACCATCTGCTCCGACTCGTTCACCAGCGTCACAATCGCGTTCAGCGCGTCCATGCAGCTCTGCGTCTTCGCCATCCCCCGCGTCACATCCTCTTGACCTTGTGAGATTGCCGTGACCGCCAGCTCCGTTTCACTCTGAATCCCGCGTATCATCCCCGCTATCTCGTTGGTCGCCTTCGTTGTGCGTTCCGCAAGTTGACGCACCTCGCCCGCCACCACGGCAAAACCACGCCCCTGCTCCCCGGCCCGCGCCGCTTCTATCGATGCATTCAGCGCCAGCAGGTTCGTCTGGCTCGCTATCTCCTCAATCACTCCAACAATGCGCCCTATCTGCTCTGAGTTCTTGCCCAGCTCCAATATCTGCTTTGCCGCCTGGCTCGTCGATTGATTCGCATTCTCAATCACCGTCAGCGTCTCCGCAACCACCTTCTTCCCTTGCTCAGCCGCCGACTGCGTCGCGTTCCCGCTCTGTGCCGCACGCTGCGCCGAACTCGACACTTCCGCTATCGCCGACGCCATCTCCGTCACCGCGCTTGCAACCTGCTGCGTCTGCGCGGATTGCTCGCGCGTCCGCTCAAACGTATCCTGCGCCACCGCGCTCATCTCCGTGCTCGCTGCCGCCGTGCGCTCCACCGATTCTGAAAGCGTCTTCAGCACATTCCGGAACGATCCCTGCATCCCGTTCAGCGCCTCGGCTATCTCCTGCATCTCGTCCTGCACGTCAACCTGCAACTCATGCCGCAGGTCGCCGCGCGACATCAGATCCACCGCGGCAACCGTCTTCTTCACCGCGCCCACAATGCTGTTCCGTATCTTCACTCCAAGCACCAGCATCAGGATTCCAACCACCAGCACAACCGCACCCGCCTGCATCGCGCGCGACCACATCAAACTGTCAGCCTTCTTCTCCAGCGCCGGAATCCAATCCACCGTCTTCGCGCTCAGCGCGTCATTGCCCGCCTTGTGCTTCTCATAAAGCGGATTCATCTTTTCAATCCGCAGCGCACGCGCCTTCTC